>NZ_CAWUOL010000023.1:0-58197 GCF_963923915.1 Nodularia chucula CCY0103
TAGTCAAAACTAAGCAAAATACTTCCAAATAATTTTGAATTTTGAATTTTGAATTATTTTTTGGGTTCCCTCTATACACCGGGGGCGCTATTGATGTCCCTGTATTCCGAGGACAGGGCGGAATACCATCGCAGTTTTTATTCTGCTGACCCCAGATTATCGTTTCAGTCGTTTTCGATAATTCCTCATCACGATGCCTCTTCAAGGATTCACTCTCGTTAACCCACTGGTGGTTTTACCCTAGCGCTTCACCGACTTTACGACTTGTTGATGTCGCGCATTTAACCCTCTAGCTCTGAGACATTACAGTTACCTGTTATGCCCCTTCGGGCGGGTACTGGTATGGACATTTACCAGGAGTATTTCTGAGGTACTCACTCCAAACGTGCGACTGATAGTCGCACCAGTCCCCTTGCGGGGATTAGTTTAACGGAAAGGGTGGGGAATTGATCAAGAAATAGTTTCTGTTCTGTTTCAGTCCCCTTGCGGGGATTAGTTTAGCGGAAAGTATTCATGGATCAAGGGATAAATCTAGCTGTCCAGTTAATGTTTCAGTCCCCTTGCGGGGATTAGTTTAGCGGAAAGTCTAGTACGGCTCAGAGATATGAAGCTGATTTTGAGTGTTTCAGTCCCCTTGCGGGGATTAGTTTAGCGGAAAGTTCAGCAAATTAAGGATAGAATCATGGACTTCAAATTGTTTCAGTCCCCTTACGGGGATTAGTTTAGCGGAAAGTATGAATGATTACGGATGTAGCATGATGATTGGTTTCAGTCCCCTTACGGGGATTAGTTTAGCGGAAAGATTTTATGGGTGCAATACCCGCAACTAGTGAATTATTGTTTCAGTCCCCTTACGGGGATTAGTTTAGCGGAAAGGCTAGACTGAATATATCTACTATCCCAGCTTCAATGTTTCAGTCCCCTTACGGGGATTAGTTTAGCGGAAAGCCTTCTGTGGCACAGATGTACAAACGGATGGAAGGAGTGTTTCAGTCCCCTTACGGGGATTAGTTTAGCGGAAAGTTGTGAGTTGCTGGCTGAAGATGCGATCGCATACAAATGTTTCAGTCCCCTTACGGGGATTAGTTTAGCGGAAAGGCTGGCATAGGTAGCAGTGATTTTTTCATCTGTAAAGGTTTCAGTCCCCTTACGGGGATTAGTTTAGCGGAAAGCAAAACAGCGTAAAACGGTCTTAATCTCTTTTAGCGTTTCAGTCCCCTTACGGGGATTAGTTTAGCGGAAAGTTCTGTGTTTGCGCCCTGGCTACCTTGAAACAGTGGAAGTTTCAGTCCCCTTACGGGGATTAGTTTAGCGGAAAGGATTGTTTCCGCCATAGCCCTATTTTTGTATATGTATGTTTCAGTCCCCTTACGGGGATTAGTTTAGCGGAAAGAATTAGTAAATGCATATATTACATTGCAAACATGGTATGTTTCAGTCCCCTTACGGGGATTAGTTTAGCGGAAAGTAATTATCAATCAGGGTTAAACATACAGCTAGTAAGTTTCAGTCCCCTTACGGGGATTAGTTTAGCGGAAAGCCATCTGAAACATGGTCTAGAAGAGGATTCTAGAAGCGATTTTGGCAAAGGTGATCCAAAAAGTCCATTTCAGACTTCGGGAAATTGCCAACTGAAACTTATGAAACGCTGTAACTATTGAATTGTCAAGGTTCTGGCGATTTGGCAAACCCCCCAGGGTTTTTGACCTCGCTATAGGTCTGCCAAAAATCTTGGTTATGGGTCAATCATATAATGATTGTTTGCTCTTGTCTAGGTAGTTCAGAATCATCAGGGATAATTTTTTCGCCCTGGAGGTGAGAACAAAAATAGATAATGAAATCCTTGTATGGAGGGAATTTCAACCCTGTTATTTGTTCGATTTTCCTTGTACCCTACCATACAACAAAAGTTTTTCAGTATTCTTCTACACTGTGGCTTATTTGGGGTTTATTTGGTGATATAGTGTAGCACTATAGATAAGATAAAGTAAAAAGTGCTATAGCTGTGAAACAGAAGCCAAAACCAAGGATTGCTTTGCTTCGTGAAAAAGCAGGGCTAACCCAACTTGAATTATCCCGTCTTGTGGGCGTGACTGAAAGCACTGTCCAAAACTGGGAAAGTGGCAGAACTGGGACAGATCACATTCAAAGAATTATTAGGTTTTGCCAAGCCTTGAATTGTCAGGTGGAAGACCTAATTGAAGATATTAGTGAATCATCAACACAATCGCTGGTTGAGCCTGGTTCATTAAGTGAAATACATACTTTGTTAGGAACTGAAAAATCAGCCGCAGATCAGACTATTATTTCTGATCCTCAATTTGTTGAAGTAGACAAGCCAAAAGCAGATAATTCAGGTTTGCTCATGGGCTAAATTTTTATTGTTTATCGCTGTGAATTTTTGATCGTTTTTGTCCTGCCACAAAGTATCAATATTTACAAATTCATATCCCTGCTCTAGCAGTTTTGGAATCAGAATTTCTACTGTAGCAGCGACATCTTGCCCTCCACACACCCCATCATGTAAAACAATTAGTGAACCGTTCTTGACTTGTTTGAGAACTCTTTGCACTACAGTATTTACTCCCGGTCTTACCCAGTCTTCCGGTACAATACTCCACATGACGGGACGATAATTCCACTTAAGAAATAATTGCAAAGTTTGCGGTGTAAACAAACCGTTGGGAGGGCGCACATCCCCTACTTGTTCTGGTGTTAAATCACAAGCATTGTAAATTGCAACTTGAGTTTTAGCTAAACTTTCTTGGAGATGATTTGGGGAAAGTGTAGGAAAAGAGCGGTGATCGTAACCATGTAAACCAATCCAGTGTCCGCGATCGCATATAGCTTTAGCAATACTGGGGTAACGGTTGACGCAAACACCCAACCAAAAAAAACTAGCTGTGACATTGTAGCGGTCTAAGACAGCCAATAACTGGGGTGTGTATTCCGGATGGGGTCCATCATCAAACGTGAGTGCGATCGCCTTACTATAATGATTACCACTCCAAAGACAGTTAGGAAAACTAGGTTGGAGGAGGCGATAAAATAACGGGAACAGAGGTGCTAATTGCATCTGATGATTTTTCTATCTTCTCTTAGTCTACTTTAAAAATCGGCGTTGCTGAGTTGCTGATTCACAACATGAATATATATCCACAGCCAAATAGGTTAGGTCGGATCTTAACCCAGTTCCCAATCCCCAATCCCCAATCCCCAGTCCCTAATCCCCAGTCCCTAATCCCCAATCCCCAATCCCCTTTATGCGCCTGTCATCATTGGATGTTTTTCGCGGTATTACCATTGCAGCTATGATTGTAGTCAACATGGCAGGAGTAGCAGGTAATGTTTATTCACCTCTAGCCCATGCAGATTGGCACGGATGTACACCAACTGACTTAGTATTTCCCTTCTTCCTGTTTATAGTTGGTGCAGCCATGTCCTTCTCTTTATCAAACCATACCGAAAAAGTATACTTGCGGATATTGCGCCGCGCCGCCATCCTCTTTGCTTTGGGTTTGCTACTGAACGGCTTTTGGAACCAAGGAATTTGGACTTTTGATTTAAGTAATATCCGCATTATGGGAGTATTACAGCGTATTAGTTTAACATACCTGCTTGCCTCCTTCGCAGTCCTGAAACTACCACCCAAAGGACAATGGATATTAGCAGGGCTTTTACTTATAGGCTATTGGCTTACCATGATGTATATCCCAGTTCCCGAATATGGCGCAGGTGTACTGACTCGCACAGGTAACTTTGGTGCTTATATTGATCGGTTAATTATTCCCCAAGCGCACTTATACGGCGCTGATGGCTATGAAAAATTAGGTGATCCAGAGGGATTATTTAGCACCCTTCCCGCCATTGTGAATGTTCTAGTTGGCTACTTTACAGGGAAATGGATACTCAAACAACCAGTACAAACACGTACCAGCATCGGGTTAGGATTATTTGGGATTGGTTGTTTAATTATTGGTTGGGTGTGGGGTGGAATATTCCCGATCAACAAAAAACTGTGGACAAGTTCCTTTGTATTCTTCAGCAGTGGTTGGGCTTTGCTACTGTTAGCAGCTTGCTATCAACTTATTGAAGTGCGACAAATCAAACGCTGGAGTCAACCTTTCCAAATTTTAGGATTAAATGCGATCGCCCTTTTCACAGCATCCATATTATTAATTAAAATCTTAGTGAGAACTCAAATCGGCACAGGTGAAACCGCCATCAGCACCTACAATTGGATTTACCAAAACATCTTTGCATCCTGGGCGGGTACTCTCAACGGTTCATTATTATTCGCCCTAGTCACCCTCTTATTTTGGTTAGCAATAGCTTATCTCATGTATCGCCAAAGCTGGTTTATTAAAGTCTAATACCAATTATTTGTGAGGCTGCATATTATTTTGACCCGCCTACACCACAAAAATCCGCTTCCCTCCTCGCCTACGGTGTACACACATCCTGACCCAAACAGATTTTTCAGCCCTAAAAACCGAATTTAACTCTAAATCCAGTTCCCCTCCTCGCTTGCGGCTATCCATTACCCGGATCTTTCTTAACAAGCCAAAGTTTTTACTGAGTTTACAGTCTTTATTAATACATAAATGATATTGCCCAACCTAAGACACTCAAAGCCAATAATAAAACCGTTAACCAATCGCCCCAACGCACATACAAAGTCTGAGTTTCCCGTTTGTATATGGTTTCTCCATGGGTTTCATAAGTGTTATATCCAGATAGCCATAAGGTTTTACCATGAGGATCTACAAAGGCTGAATATCCGGTATTAGTCGCCCTGACTGTCCATCTATCGGTTTCAATAGCCCGCATCATATCTAAGGCGTGATGCTGAAATGGCATAGATGCACTGTAATGAGCATCATTGGAAGCGCTGAGAATAAATTGCCCACCCGCAGCAGCTTGACGACGAAATAGTTCGGGAAATGCGGAGTCATAACAGATACCAACTATGGCGCGACCAAAGGGGGTATCAAATATCTGATTTGTTGTACCTGGTACTTGGTGGGCATTCAATGGTGATAAGCGTTGCACTATCCCCCCGAAAATCCCCTCAAAGGGTATATATTCACCTAATGGGACTAATTTGGTTTTGTCGTAACGGCTGAAAATTTCACCGTTACCAGTGAAGGTAAATAAACTATTTGTATAACTGCGTCCTGTTTGTCCAAATGCCCCAATCCACGCAACTACGCCTTTTTCTGCCACTGCTTGCACTAAGCTGGTGTTGGGTAAGTCTCGCTGAAAATATGGTAAGGCGCTTTCTGGGGTGAGGACTGCATCTACATCTTGATCTACTAAAGTGTAATATCCAGTGGTGTAACCTGCGATCGCCTGTCGCAATCCTTGGGGTATAAGTTTAATTTCGTTGGGAATATTACCTTGGATAATTCCGACTTTTAATGTGGCTTCTGGTGGTTGGGCGATGGGACGGGTGTATAGGTAAAAGCCCAGGAGGTGTAGGGTGATTAATATTGCTGCGGCGGAGGCTAAGTTTTTATTAACGAACCGCAGAGGCGCAGAGGAAGTCTTGGCGTTTATCCATGCTTCAGCTATGAAGCCATTGACTGCAACTATTGCGGCGGTGACTGTGTTCGCTCCGGAGAGTTGACCGAGGTGTAAAATTACTAGATTGTGAGGACTTTGGGTGTAAGCTAGGGAACTCCACCATAGGGGGCTTGCACTCCACAGGCTTTCTAAGGCGCACCATATCGCTGTACCAAATAGAACACGCTGCCAAGTTGTTTGCTTACCTAAACGAGTCATAGCAGCTGCCCAGAGGGTAACGAGGGAACCCCCGTAAAGGCTGATAAATGACCAACAAAACAGGGTAATTGCTAAACTCGGCAACCAAGGAACACCCAACCAATCCATTGGATGAATGCCAGTAATCCAGGATAGGGCGACTCCGTGATAGCCTACACCCCAGGCGAGGGCGAGGAGGAGGGGAGATGAGGCAGATGTAACAACTAATACCCACAGGGGAGCTAGGGCAATCCACGCCAAAAACCATGCACCGACAGGGGCTACTGTTAGCCCCATCGATACACCACTGGCTAAGGCGATGAAGTAAGGGAGTAAGGTACTGGACTTACGCAAAATCATGGAAAAACGAACCGCAAAGTACGCTAAGGACACAAAGAAATAAGAGTTCTAGAGAGTTTTTGCGTAAGTCTTGAGAGGCTGTTTGAGAAGTTTTGGGCGAATATAATTCACTACTACACAAGCAAAGTCCGCCTCTGAGGACTAACACAAAATTAAGATTATTAACCCACGGAGGTGGCCTTCCCTACGGGAAGACGCTACGCGTCATGTCTGTGTAGCCGCGACTTCTAGTCGCCAAGACGAGTAATAAATTAGACTTTTCAAACAACCTCTTAAGACAATTAGCTTCTCTCTGTATTTTTTACTCAGCTTCTTCCAGCACTTCCACATCATCAACTGCATCTGGAGGAACTATAGCTACACCGTTAATGGCATCTTCTTCATCGAGACGCTGCACTCTTACGCCAGTGGCTGACCGCGATTGTATGGAAATCGCATTCACTGCTTGACGGATAATAATACCGCGCTTTGTCACCATCATTATTTCATCATCGTCATTATTAACGATGCGTAAGGTGGCTAATTTGTCTTTGCCTTTACGGTTTTTGAATTTAGTAGCCATTAAACCCTGACCAGCCCGGTTTTGTAGTCGGAATTGGGCAACGGGAACACGTTTTCCATATCCGCCCATTGTAATTACCAATACCCAAGGGCCTATACTGCCGGTACTTACTACTTCTGCGGTTTCCTCCTGATTTTCGATTTCTGCGGTTTCGGTTTCTACGGCTTCGATTTCTACGGCTTCGGTTTCTACGGTTTCGGGTTCATCTGTATTTAAGGTGTCCAGAATTGCGGCTGGAAGTATATCCATTCCTACCAATTCATCGCCTTTCTTCAGTTTCATGGCTCTGACTCCACGAGTTGCTCTACTTAAAGGACGCAACTGTTCATGAGTACATCTAAAGTGAATGGCCATACCCAGACGAGAACCAACTAAGATGCTGTCCTCAACTCGCGCCCGTCGAACCCACCGCAGTTGGTCGCCTTCTTCGAGAGAAATGGCAATTAAGCCGTTAGCCCTGATGTTACTAAATGCGGCTAGTTCGGTTTTCTTAATATTGCCGCCTTTGGTGAGCATAACCAGATATTCTTCCCGGCTAAACTCGTCTACGGGGACAATTGAGGTGATTTTTTCTTCCCTGGGAATGGGCAGCATCTGCACAATGGCTGTACCGCGACTGGTACGGGAACTGACGGGAATTTGATAGGCTTTTAAGCAGTAAACGACACCGCGATCGCTAAAGAATAAAATACTGTCATGGTCGCAGCAAGTCAAGAAATGCTCAATGGTATCATCATCTTTGACCTTGGCGGCAGCTTTACCTCTGGTAGCACGGCTTTGAGCTTCAAAGGTGTTGACAGGCATTCTTTTGATGTAACCTTGCTCTGTCACGAGAATGATCGCTTTTTCATTAGCAATCAAATCACGCTCATCTATTTCGCCTTCTCCCGGTAAAATTACTGTGCGCCGGGGTGTAGAAAAGCTTTCTTTTAACTGAGCGATTTCAGTTTCAATGATTTCTAGTATCCGTTCTCGTCGCGCTAAAATATCCTGCAAATCTGCAATCTGCGTTTGTAAATCTTCGTGTTCTTGACGAATCTTATCTGCTTCTAGAGCAGTTAAACGCCGTAGTTGCATCTGCAAAATAGCGTCGGCTTGCACTTCTGACAGCCCGTAAGTTGTAATTAACTCTCCTTTGGCTGTGGGTGCATCGGGTGCATGACGAATTAAGACGATAATTGCATCTAACTGGGATAAGGCAATTAATAACCCTTGTAAGAGATGATCACGAGATTCGGCTTTTCGCAGTTCGTAGCGGGTGCGTCTGGTAATGGATTCGATGCGGAAATCTAGGAAGACTTCTAAGAACTTCTTGAGATTGAGGATTTCTGGTTTACCATTCACCAACGCCAGCATATTCGCCCCAAAGTTGGCTTGGAGTGGGGTTTGCTTGTAGAGGTTGTTGAGGACTACACGGGGATAAGCATCGCGTTTGAGTTCGATAACGATTCTCATGCCGTCGCGATCGCTTTCGTCGCGGATGTCTGCAATTCCCTCTAACCGCTTCTCATTCACCATATCAGCGATTTTTTCAATCAACGCCGCTTTGTTGGTTTGGTAGGGCAGTTCGGTGATAATTATTGCTTCCCGATCCTGTCGCCCTCTTTGTTCAACGGTTTCAATGGTGGCGACACCACGCATGGTAATGGAACCCCGTCCAGTGGTATAAGCTTCCCGAATGCCAGATGTTCCTAAAACCTGCGCCCCGGTGGGAAAGTCTGGCCCGTGAATATAGTTCTCCATTAATTCCAGATCGGTAATCTCTGGATTATGAATCAGGGCCACCAAACCATCAATTAATTCGCCCAAGTTGTGGGGAGGAATATTCGTAGCCATCCCCACGGCAATTCCGGAGGAACCATTGAGCAATAATTGGGGGATGCGTGATGGTAATACTGTGGGTTCTTGTTGGGAACCGTCAAAGTTATCGATGAAATCTACGGTTTCTGATTCAATGTCTTGCAGTAGAGACAGATTAGTTAAGGCTTGCAAGCGACATTCTGTGTACCGCATTGCCGCCGGCGGATCGTTGTCTACTGAACCAAAGTTACCATGCCCGTTGATTAGGGGCGATCGCATAGAAAAATCCTGTGCCATCCGCACCAAAGCATCATACACTGCGGTATCGCCGTGGGGGTGATATTTACCCAACACTTCCCCGACTACACGGGCGCATTTCCGAAACGGGCGATCGTGCATCAAACCCAGCTCGTGCATTGCGTAGAGGATGCGACGATGCACAGGTTTCAGACCATCCCTGGCATCTGGCAGCGCCCGACCCACAATAACACTCATGGCGTATTCCAGATAAGACTGGGACATTTCGTTCCGCAAGTCCGTCGGGATAATCCTCTCCTGTGAGGTTGTCATAACCTAAAAAACTCCAAAAAATGTAGATTTTAGCCCTTGCGCTTTACCAAGCGCCAAATTATTCTCAATTAATCTTGAATAATTGTCATATTTTGTTAACATTCTAACATATAGACTGGGATTTTGCCGAGCTACTAACTAGCTTCAACATCAGAACTTTAAATTTAAAAGTTAACATTTGATTTGGTGCTATATAAAAAAGATTATAAATTGGTTGAAATCATGTTTTTTTATCATACAAAATCACTGTTATCATGGCTGAATAGCTATCAATTTTGTTTATTTAAATTCCTGTTTTAAAATTTATTCATAATATTTATTCCCTAAATAATCATCAATTTTTTATATTCAGTTATTCCATGTTATTCAGATGAGGGAGACTGGGAAACGGTAATTTAAGTCCCCAGATAGTGTAAGTCTAGCCATAACATATCTTAAGGTTGATGTGAGTAGCTAGAGGAAATTGTCATGAATCCCATGAATCAGGAAAAAGTTCCCAAACCAGGGGAAAAATTGCATCCAGAAGATACTGCATCCCAATTAAGTCCAGAGGTGCTGGACATGATTAAACACCCTCCCAAAATGGATGATGTCATCCGAGGACAATCACCATCTGAACGTAGGGGTAATCCAGCTTTAGTACCGGAAATGCTAGAGCAACCAATTGATGAGACACTTGAGGATGATTAAGAATACAGTTAGTAGTCAGGATAGAATAACTTGAGTATTTTGCTGCTCATATATTTCTCCCTATGCTACCAGTCATTTATTCCCAGGAATTTCTAGATCACAAAACCGGAAAATACCATCCAGAAATGCCAGAACGCTTGACAGTAATCGTTAATGCCCTCAAGTCGTCAGCTGTGGCAGAAAAAATTTCTTGGCTGACACCTACCGCAGTATCAGAACGGCGATCGCTCATGGCTACACTGTTAAAAGCGCACACTTCAACCTATATCAACAAAGTTAAGGAAATTGCAGCCACTGGTGGGGGTTATTTAGACGGTGATACACGCATTTCTCCCCGCAGTTATGATGTGGCGTTGTTAGCGGTAAGTGCTTGGATGGATGGGGTCGATACTGTTTTAGCAACAGAAAACCCGGCTTTTGTCTTAGCACGTCCACCAGGACACCATGCTGAAAGTGATATGGGGATGGGATTTTGCTTATTTTCTAACGCAGCGATCGCCGCCTTATATGCCCTAGAACAACCAGGAATTAAGCGCGTTGCCATTTTAGACTGGGATGTGCATCATGGCAATGGGACTCAGGCGATCGTCGAAACTCATCCCCAAATTGCCTACTGTTCTTTACATCAATACCCCTGCTATCCCGGTACTGGGAAGGCTTCGGAAACCGGACTGCATAATAATGTTTTAAACCTACCTGTACCTCCTGGTAGTGACATCACTGTATATCAGCCACTCATAGAAAAAAAAGTCATCCCATTTTTAACTAACTTTCAAGGGGATTTACTGATTGTCAGTGCTGGTTATGATGCCAATAGGGAAGACCCTTTAGCCAGGATCAATTTAGAACCAGCAGATTATGGCTTATTTACTGATGCTTGTTTGGGAATAACCCCTAAAATTCTCTTTGGTTTAGAAGGTGGTTATGATTTTGCTTCACTTTCCCAATCTGTATTAGCCACCATTGAAAGCTGCTTAACTTAGCTTTTTTCCCTTCCCTAGTAACACTTGTGAGACTGCTATAGAAGAATACAGAGAAATCTAGACTGGATTTCTTGATGGTCTAATAGTCCCAAAACTTGATCGGGATTGTCAATTGCCGGGAGTTTCCCACATCCCACTTTGCCACATCTGAACACAGACACTAATTTTTTGAGCAAATTTCAGATGAAACGTGAAAACACCTGTGGGATTTTGACTAGGTTTTTGTCAAGTTAGGACATACTGCTCCCCAACCCATTACCTTGTTCTGCTCCAGCACGTTAGGATACTTAAGGCAGAGTTCCTAGTCAAACTATTATGAGCCAAATCGAACAAGCCCAATCCCAGTATGAAACCTTTACCCAATCAGTAGAAAGTATAATCATTAGCACAGTTAACTCAGCAGGTATACCCAATGCTAGTTACACTCCCTTCGTGATGGATGATGCTAAAAATATCTATATTTACGTTAGCGGTTTAGCGACACATACCCAAAATATTCATGTTAATCCTCATGTCAGTGTTTTATTTATTGAGGATGAATCTAAAAGTGATCAAATTTTTGCCCGTCGCCGGCTGAATTTTGATTGTACAGCAACTTTGATAGAACGTGAAACGGAGACTTGGAATCAAATTGTTGCCCAATTTAAAGAACGTTTTGGAGAACTGATTGAAGTTTTTCGCGGCTTACCTGATTTTCGGATTTTCCGCTTAACTCCTAACGGTGGTCGTTTTGTCATTGGTTTCGGGACAGCTTATCAGATTAGTGGTGATCAACTAGATAAACTAGTTCACATAACCGGCAATAAATAATTAAACTTGCGTAAATTTATGCTTCAGTTTCAACCTCCCGGCTTTGGGCATAAAGTTATTCATACATCGTTAGGGGCGATGGTTTACTATACTCAAACCACTGCACCTTGGTTAAATGCTGATGGGGAAGATTTACCACCTCTACTGTTTTTGCATAACTTTGGCGGTGGTGCTTCTGCTTATGAATGGTCTAAGGTTTATCCGGCTTTTGCAGCTACTCACCGAGTTTTAGCACCAGATTTAATTGGTTGGGGAGAATCGGCTCATCCAGTCCGAGATTATCAAATTAGGGATTATTTAACTACTATTGCCGAGTTTATCCGCCAAACTTGTCGTCAACCAGTGAGGGTGGTGGCTTCTTCTTTGACTGCTGCTTTCGTTATCCGTCTGGCTATTACCCATCCTGAGTTATTTCAGAGTTTATTTTTAGTCTGTCCTTCTGGGTTTGATGATTTTGGTCAAGGCGCTGGACGGAGAATCCCATTACCAATTATTAATTCCCCTTTGTTGGATGATGTAATTTACACTCTAGGGGCTAAAAATGAAATTGCTGTGAGAAATTTTTTGCAAAGCTTTCTGTTTGGGAAGCCAGAACGAGTTTCTCCAGAAATTGTGGCAGCTTATTTGACTTCTGCACAAAAGCCTCATGCTAAGTTTTCGGCTTTGGCGTTTTTACGGGGAGACCTGTATTTTGATTTGAGTTTGTATATCCAGCAGTTGCAAACTCCCACGGTATTCTTTTGGGGCGAGAAGGCACAATTTACTAATATTAAGCTGGGGCGACGTTTAGCTAATCTGAATACAAGGGCAATTCGGGATTTTCAGGCGATCGCAGATACTGGCATATTACCCCATCTGGAAACCCCAGAAGTGATTATTGGTCTACTGCAACGATATATGTGAATAAACTGTGCTGAATTTTTAAAACACGATAGTATAATTACTTACTAGTCTATACCCTGGGGATGGATAAGTCTTGAGGTAGAAGTTAAGACTCAGAGAATGTGTTTTTGCCGTACAATGGATATAACTCAGAATTATTTACACTAATTTCAAGGTAATTTACGGTTTAACGAGCAGTATTGATTCTACTTTCATGATCAACGCTGTTTGTGAACATAACCACATTACTCATATAATCTGAGTCAAATAAACCAAGCGTAACTAGAAATCCTCATCCCCATTAGGGATGGGAAAATTGTCAAATAACATATATTGTTAACATTAGTAAAGAATCTGAAAGGATTGGGGGAAAATAACTGCTATGAGTCGTGTAGGCGTTTTATTACTCAATCTCGGTGGTCCTGATAAGCTAGAAGATGTTGGGCCT
Source organism: Nodularia chucula CCY0103 (assembly GCF_963923915.1). Classification (NCBI taxonomy): domain Bacteria; kingdom Bacillati; phylum Cyanobacteriota; class Cyanophyceae; order Nostocales; family Nodulariaceae; genus Nodularia; species Nodularia chucula. The sequence continues at coordinate 12,869 of NZ_CAWUOL010000023.1, forward strand.
TTTTTGTATAACCTCTTTTCCGACCCGGAAATTATTCGCCTACCGTTTCGCTGGCTGCAAAAACCCCTAGCTTGGTTTATTGCGTCACGGCGAACTACAACATCTCAAGCTAACTATAAGCAAATAGGCGGTGGTTCCCCACTCAGACGAATCACTGAAGCTCAAGGGGAAGCCCTGAAAGAACATTTAGCTGATTTGGGAAAAGAAGTTGATATCTATGTAGGAATGCGTTATTGGCATCCTTACACAGAAGAGGCGATCGCCCAAATTTCCGCAGATCAAATAGAACAGCTGGTAATTTTACCACTGTACCCACAATTTTCCATTAGTACCAGTGGTTCTAGCTTTCGGCTGTTAGACAAACTGTGGCGAGAAAAGCCAGAACTTCAGCCCATTGACTATACTGTAATTCCCTCTTGGTACCAACAGTCTAGCTATCTTCAGGTAATGGCGGAACTCATCGCCCAAGAACTCGATCAATTTGACAATCCTGATGCAGCGCATATTTTTTTCAGCGCTCATGGCGTTCCTAAAAGCTATGTTGAAGAAGCCGGAGATCCTTATGAACAAGAGATTGAGGAATGTACTGCTTTGATTATGCAGACTCTCAATCGACCAAATCTTTATACCTTAGCTTACCAAAGTCGTGTAGGGCCAGTAGAATGGCTCCAACCTTATACTGAAGATGCGCTGCGAGAACTCGGCGAAAAAGGGGTAAAAGATTTAGTTGTTGTACCCATTAGTTTTGTCTCAGAACACATTGAGACTCTACAAGAAATTGATATTGAATATCGGGAAATAGCCGAAGAGTCGGGAATTGATAACTTCCGCCGTGCTGCTGCTCCCAACACCCATCCAATATTTATTCAAGCATTAGCAGATTTGGTAATTGATGCTTTAGAAAAACCCAGTTTCAAACTTTCCCAAGCCGCACAAATCAAAAAAATGGTGAAAATGTACCCCCAAGAAAACTGGGAATGGGGTATGACCACCAGCGCCGAAGTTTGGAATGGTCGAATTGCGATGCTAGGCTTTATTGCTTTAATTATTGAGCTAGTTACTGGTCATGGTTTTCTGCACATGATTGGCATTTTACAGTAAATTTACTTATTTACGATGACTTACTTAGCAATTCTCAAATTAATGGGGACGCAAGACTTTGCGCCCCTATTTTATTAATATCATCCTTTGAGAAGATATAGCTGGGGAATGGGGAGTAGGGGAAGAAGCAGGGGAGTATGTCAAATTGCTTATGCGAATGAATAATCAGATATTATCTGAAAATAAATTTGGTATCAAGGTCTTGCTGTATCTAGGTTTGAAGCTAATTTATGCGTTTTTGTAACATGACTATCTACACACCTCGGCAAATCGCCCAAACCCTGATTATTTCGTTGAGGTGTGTCGATTGCTTGCTGTGTAAGGGTTTGAGGTATGTGTTTGATTAATTTTTCGGCTGGGTGTACAATCTTTTTTAGAGGTGTGTCGATTTGCGGTCTGAAACCTTTACTGGGTAAAGGCTGCTAGACGAACTCCCCACCGATTGGGTTAATTCGGAATAATTGGAAACTATAAACCATCTTCTCAAAGGCTGTAACGGTGCCTTCCCCACCGATTGGGTTAATTCGGAATAATTGGAAACTCCTGCGAACATTCTGCAATAGGAAGATATAACATTTGCCCCACCGATTGGGTTAATTCGGAATAATTGGAAACAAAAAAGCCCTCATCAATATGAGGGCTTTTTATTGGCCTACCCGTAAAATTATCTTGTTGTTCCAAAGTGAGTTACGATTACCACAATCATGTCACCCAACGCCTAACCCCTCGTCCGTTTGCCCTTGGCGTTTCCTTCGGAAAAGTTCATCCGGAGATGAGGAAGAAAAATCGTGGTACAAGCCCAACTTCTTCTCCCCTGCTCCCTGCTCCCTGCTCCCCTGCCTCTTCTCCCTGCCTAAATACCTAGTCGTTGATAAACCTGATCTAAATGACGCAGATGTTGCTGTGGGTCAAAACACGTTTCAATTTCTGCTGGGGACAGATTTTCAGTTACACGCGGGTTTTGAGTAATTAACGCGTGGAAGTCTCCTTCTGGCTTGTTCCAAGCAGTATGAGCGCTTTCTTGAACAATGGCATAAGCCTCTTCCCGGTTCATTCCCTTGTCTATTAAAGCCAGTAGAACTTTTTGGCTAAACACTACACCGCCGTAGCAGTTGAGATTCCGCGCCATATTTTCTGGATAGACCAGCAAGTTTTTTACCAATGCAGTGATTTCTACCAGCATAAAGTGTGTCAAAATGCAAGCATCTGGCAAAATTACCCGTTCTACAGAACTATGGGAAATGTCCCGTTCATGCCATAAAGCCACGTTTTCTAGGGCTGCACCAGCATGACTTCTCACCAACCTAGCCATACCCGTTAGCCGTTCCGAACGGATGGGGTTCCGCTTGTGGGGCATAGCTGAGGAGCCTTTTTGACCTTTGGCAAAAAATTCTTCAACTTCTAAAACGTCTGTTTTTTGTAAGTTACGAATTTCTACAGCAAACCGTTCAATGGATGCGGCGACTAAGGCTAATTGTTGCACGTAGTCGGCATGGCGATCGCGGGAAATCACTTGAGTTGAGGCCGTATCAGCTTTCAGTCCCAGTTTTTCACAGGCGATCGCTTCTACTCGTGGTTCAATATTGGCATAGGTTCCCACAGCACCGGATATTTTACCCACGGCGATGGTTTCCCGGAGAACTTTCAGCCTTTCCTGATGGCGCAATACTTCCGCTAACCATCCAGCTAACTTAAACCCAAAAGTCATGGGTTCAGCGTGAATACCGTGAGAACGACCAATCATCACTGTATTACGGTGTTCCCGCGCCTTCAGGCGAATTACCTGAATCAACTCTTCCAAATGTTGAGATATGACATCCAGACTAGCAACTAATTGTAGTCCTAAAGCCGTATCTAGTACATCGGAACTGGTTAAACCCAGATGAATATAACGTCCAGCATCACCCACATATTCATTGACATTAGTTAAAAAGGCAATGACATCATGACGGACTTCCGCTTCAATTTCCAACACTCGCTTCGGGTCAAAATTCGCCTTAGCTTTAATTTCTTCAACTGCCTGAGAAGGTATATAACCCAGTTCAGCTTGGGCTTCACAAACTGCAATCTCCACCTGAAGCCAGGTTTTTAATTTGTAAGTTTCAGTCCACAGGTTGCCCATTTCGGGCAAAGTATAACGCTCAATCAACGTTCGCGGCAGAATACAACTGTCATATTCTACAGTTTAATTAGCCCTTGCATAACTATCAGTGGGCTAAAATTATTGAGGTGATGGTTCTTACTTGTGGTCTGCTGGCATTATCATGCGATAGCGCAAGCGCTGACTTGTCAGTTCGCCTGTTCACTACTTTAAGCGATAAGATAACAAAAGTTTGAGCGATGGGTTATCATCAAGTATTGTGGAATCTCCGTGCATCAACCCTAGCTTTTATGACTGCATCTAACTCTGAAACTCAACCAACAGCAAACCCTAAACCTGCTACACCTCTGGTTGATACTCAACTGGTAGACCGCAGTAAGCTGAGTAAGATGTATCAGCATTATGTGGAGGTGAAGGATAAATATCCTCATGCTTTGCTGCTGTATCGGGTGGGAGATTTTTTTGAAACTTTTTTCCAAGATGCTGTCACTGTCTCCAGAGAATTGGAACTTGTACTCACTAGTAAACACGGTGGGGAAGTGGGACGGGTGGCGATGACTGGTGTACCTCACCACGCTTGGGAACGCTACACAACCCAATTGGTGGAAAAAGGTTACGCAGTGGTAATTTGCGACCAAGTAGAAGATTCTTCGGAAGCGGTGGGTTTGGTGAAGCGGGAGGTGACACGTATCCTGACACCGGGGACTTTGCTGGAAGAGGGAATGTTAAAGTCTAGTCGCAATAATTACCTAGCGGCTGTGGTAATTGCGGTAAATCACTGGGGTTTGGCTTATGCAGATATCTCTACTGGGGAATTTCTCACCACTCAAGGAAGTAATTTAGAACATCTGACTCAGGAGTTGATGCGGTTACAACCTTCTGAGGTGCTGGTTCCCACTAACGCCCCTGATTTGGGTACGTTGTTGCGTCCGGGAGAAACTTCGCCCCATCTTCCCCAATGTTTACCCCCATCATTTTGTTATAGCTTGCGATCGCAACTTCCCTTTTCCCAAGGTGAAGCCAGATCCACATTATTGCAGAAATTTAAGGTGCGATCGCTGGAAGGACTCGGTTGTGATCATCTTCCTCTGGCTGTGCGCGCAGCTGGGGGTTTGCTGGAATATGTGGAAGATATGCAAAAAACTAACCCAGTATTCCTGCAAAAGCTACGCACCTATACCATTACTGACTATTTAATTGTTGATAATCAAACCCGCCGTAACCTAGAAATTACGCAAACGGTGCGAGATGGGACATTTCACGGTTCCCTGTTGTGGTCATTAGATAGAACTAGCACATCAATGGGCGGGCGGGCGTTGCGGCGGTGGTTATTACAACCTTTACTGGATATTAAAGGGATTCGGGCGCGACAAGATACCATCCAGGAATTGATGTCAAATACCCCCCTGCGTCAAGACTTGCGGCAATTATTACGGCAAATATACGACTTAGAACGCCTTACAGGTAGGGCTGGTTCCGGGACTGCGAACGCTAAAGATTTAGTCGCTTTGGCTGATTCTATCTCCCGTTTACCGGAATTATCCCGCTTAGTGGCGGAGGTGCGATCGCCTTTTCTCAAAGCTTTACAAAGAGTACCAGCAGAATTATCAGAATTAGCCGAAAAGTTACACGCCCACTTAGTAGAAGCACCACCCATACATATAAAAGAAGGCGGCTTAATTCGTGCAGGGATGAATCCCCAGTTGGATGAGAGAAAAGCCACTGTAGAAGCTGACCAACAATGGATTGCTAACTTAGAAGTGGATGAAAGGGCTAGAACCGGAATCCCCACATTAAAAGTAGGATTTAATAAAACCTTTGGTTACTACATTAGCATTTCCCGTGCTAAATCTGACCAAGTACCGGATAATTACATCCGTAAGCAAACTTTAACTAATGAGGAACGTTACATTACCCCAGAGTTGAAAGAACGAGAAGCGCGGATACTGACAGCGCGGGATGATTTAAATCAGTTGGAATATGAGATTTTTGTAGAGTTGCGCCAAGAAGTCGGAGAACAAGGGGAAATCATTCGGAATATTTCCCGTGCGGTAGCGGCCGCAGATGTGTTGTGCGGTTTGGCGGACTTAGCGGTACAGCAGGGTTATTGTCGTCCGGAAATGGTGGAAGGACGAGAAATTATGATTGTGGATGGTCGTCATCCGGTAGTGGAACAGTCTTTACCTGCGGGGTTTTTTGTACCGAATTGTACCCAGTTAGGGAGTAGTGAAGAAGAAAATACCCCACTCCCCGATTTAGTGATTTTGACTGGTCCCAATGCGAGTGGTAAGAGTTGTTATTTGCGTCAGGTGGGGTTAATTCAGTTGATGGCGCAAATTGGGAGTTTTGTGCCGGCGAAGTTTGCTAAATTGGGAGTGTGCGATCGCATTTTTACCCGTGTCGGTGCTGTAGATGACTTAGCTACAGGTCAATCTACCTTTATGGTGGAGATGAACGAAACCGCCAATATTCTCAATCATGCTACTGCCAAATCCCTTGTATTATTAGATGAAATTGGCAGAGGAACAGCAACTTTTGATGGTCTTTCCATCGCTTGGGCGGTAGCAGAATATATCGCCACGGAAATTCGGGCGCGGACAATTTTTGCCACCCACTACCATGAATTAAACGAATTGTCAAGTATTCTGCCCAATGTTGCTAACTATCAAGTGACAGTGAAAGAATTACCCGACCAAATTATATTTTTACATCAAGTCCAACCGGGCGGTGCAGATAAATCCTATGGTATAGAAGCCGGAAGACTCGCCGGTTTACCAGATGTGGTCATTCAACGAGCCAAACAAGTCATGGGACAAATTGAGAAACACAGTAAAATTGCTATGGGGTTGCGTGAAAACCTCTAAGTGAATCAAACAGAGTTGGTTAATTCGTCAATTAATTGCTTAAGTGATAAAGTGACAAGTATCACCCCAAAACCATATTCTACCGTGGCAAAATTCCAGTTTCAACCTGTTACGCCTACTACTGTCATGAAGGGAAAAATAAAATATAATCTATGATGCTAAAAGTTAGTTTTTTGTCAAGCATGAATTTTTGATTCAATTCCCTTCCTTCTCTATGGTGTTTCGTGCTTCTAAAGTGGTGAATTTCTGTTGGGTGTTAATATTGTTATAAAGTAATTTATTGTCAAGATGATTTACTGACCGGATAATTACTATTTAGGTGATTAGGGAATGTATGAATTTTGCAGGGAAGAATTACTAATTGATAACTTTGGTTACTTTTATCAGTTTTACAAATGTTCTAAATAAACGGCAATACTTATCAAAGTTTTGTTAGATTTTTGTTAAGAATAGTTACAACATTCTTAACACAAGGAAATATTTCTTATGGCAGCTTCACTTGAGAATAATGGACGACATAAAGTAGTAATCGTTGGTGGTGGTTTTGGTGGACTATATACAGCTAAGACGCTTGCTAAGGCCGATAATGTAGATATTACTTTGATTGATAAACGTAACTTTCACTTATTTCAGCCACTTTTATATCAAGTAGCCACAGGTACGCTATCACCTGCTGATATTTCCTCTCCATTGCGGGCTGTACTCAGAAAAAGTAAGAATACACAAGTGTTGCTGGGGAAAGTAAATGATATTGATCCAGAAGCTAACCAAGTTATTTTGGGTGAACAAGTAGTACCTTACGATACATTAGTTTTAGCTACAGGTGCTAACCATTCCTATTTTGGTCAAGATCAATGGAAAGATTTTGCTCCTGGTTTAAAAACTGTTGAAGATGCGATTGAAATACGTCGGCGGATATTCTCGGCGTTTGAAGGCGCAGAAAAAGAAGTTGATCCAGAAAAACGCCGGGCTTTGTTGAATTTTGTGATTGTGGGTGCAGGTCCCACTGGTGTAGAATTAGCGGGTGCGATCGCAGAGTTAGCATACAAAACTCTCAAAGAAGATTTCCGCAACATTGACACCGGAGAAACTCAAATTTTACTATTGCAAGGGGGCGATCGCATCCTTCCCGCTTTAGCACCAGAGTTATCCCAAGCAGCACAAGAATCTCTGGAACAATTGGGTGTAATTGTTAATACCAAAACTAGAGTGACAGATATTAACAACGATATTGTCACCTTCAAGCAAAACGATGAGATCAAAGTAATTCCCTCAAAAACTATCCTGTGGGCTGCGGGTGTTAAAGGTTCGCATATGGGGAAAGTGTTATCAGAACGTACAGGGGTAGAATGCGATCGCTCCGGGCGTGTAATCGTAGAACCAGACTTGACTATCAAGGGTTATAAAAACATTTTCGTAGTGGGAGACTTAGCTAACTTCTCTCATCAACACGGAAAACCCTTACCTGGTGTTGCACCAGTAGCTAAACAAGCTGGAGAATATGTAGCTAAACTGATTTTACTCCGCCTTCAAGGTCATACTTTACCACAATTTAAGTACAGTGACGTGGGTAGTTTGGCAATGATTGGGCAGAATTTAGCCGTGGTAGATTTAGGCTTAATCAAACTAAAAGGATTCATTGCTTGGGTATTTTGGCTACTAATTCATATTTACTTCTTAATCGAATTTGACACTAAAATAGTAGTAGTCATTCAGTGGGCTTGGAATTATCTCACTCGTAATCGTCGCTCTCGACTAATTACAGGAAAAGAAGCATTTGTGGAGATCCAAAACATTAACCCTAACAATCCTTACAAAGTGGAAGATAACAAAGAAGCCCTGAAAGTTTAGGATTTTTGTTTGTGGCTAATTCCACCATACTGAAACCCATCTACATACCCGTCAGTGATGGCGGGTTTAATATCTAGTAGAGAGCAGGCTTAAAACTCCTTTTTAATGGTTTTACATCATGTTCGCCTAATTAGTTCTAATTCCCACCTCTGTGCAAAAAACGTAAAATCCTCTTTCCCCCTGCTCCCTGCTCCCTGCTCCCCTGCGGCCTTAATGATAAGTCTTTCACCGAACATGATATTACCTGTTGCGATCGCGTTCTAAATCTGCAATTATTTGTTGCAAATACCATTCATCAGACATTCCCGGAAAATGTTCTTGCTTTTGATCAATTAATCGTTGGGCGATTTCCCAATATCCCCCCACTAACCGCAAAACTCGCTGACGCAGTAAATTATAGTCTTGCTGTCTAATTTCTGGGGTAGATTTTTGGATTCTCTGTAAACTACTTAATACTTGATGATAATTGTCCCAATCTTCATTTTCACAGAAAATTTGCGCTGCTTTTTGATAATCAGCAACTGCGTTTGGCATTTCTTCTAAACAAGTGTAGGCAAGACCGCGATTATAGTAAGCTGGAGCATAATCGGGATTAATTTGTAATGCTTGGCTGTAATCTTGAATGGCATCTAAATAATTACCACATATTCTGTAGGCGTTACCTCTAGCCACATATACTAAAGTATCTTGGGGTTGAATTTTTAATGCTTGATTAAAATCCGCCATCGCTCCTTGATGATCGCCTAACAGGGAACGAGCTTTCCCCCGATTGCGATAAACCACAGCATCCGTTAAATTTAGGGATAATGCTTGATTAAAATCGGCGATCGCATCTTGATATTTTCCCATTTTGCAATGTACCACTCCTCGGCAGCAGTAAGCGTGGGCATCTTGGGAATCAGCTTGTAATATCCAGTTTAAATCAGCGATCGCCTCCCGTGTATTTCCTTTCTCCGCCTTTTCTAATAACTGGGTAAAATATGCCTTGGTTGATAATATGGGCATATTATTAGAAATACTTGCCTCAGCAGTTTTTTTTTGTGATGGTTGTAACTCCTTAATTTTTTCCATACACAAACGACAACTGGCTGTATCCTTTTGTGCTAAATATAATTCAGCCGCCTGTTTAAAATTGGCGATCGCATCATTAATAAAACCCTGTTTCCGTCTAATTATCCCCCGCAAATGATGAGCCGGCGCATAATGATAATTTAGGCGAATGGCCATATCGACATCATGTAAAGCCCCTGGTAAATTTTTCAACCCTAACCGAGCCAAACCCCGACAATAATAAGCCTGCATACTCTCAGGATTCAACCTCACCGCTTCAGTATAATCAGAAACAGCTTGATGAATAGCACCAGAATCATAATAAGCCAAACCCCGGTGTAAAAAAGCATCAGCAAAATAAGGAGTTAACTGTACAGACTTGGTAAACTCCTCAATAGCGCCAGGGTAGTCCTTTTCCTGAGCCTTTTTCAGTCCCCGATCATAAAATTCATCACTCATAACGCCACTAGATATACATCCTACTTATATGTTAAATATTCCTGATCAACTTTGAGGATTAAGTAAAAATCTCAAATTTTCCGATGAACGAAGCACACAAGAAAAGTTTACAAAAGGGGTAAAAATTTAATGTATATTAACTAACAGCAAATAGGTTTAACAATGACAGACTGGCTTTACCGTTATCCAACCTTACATTCAGGAAAATTACTCAAACGTTACAAACGCTTTTTTGCGGATGTGCAGCTTGATACAGGAGAAATAGTCACAGCCCATTGTCCCAACACAGGGCCAATGACAGGAGTATCTACCATTGGTAGTGCAGTCCAAATTTCCCACAGTGATAACCCCCAGCGCAAATTAGCGTACACCTTAGAATTAATTCAGGTACATGACAACCAACCGACATGGGTAGGAGTGAATACCATGTTACCGAATCGCATTGTGAAGCTAGCCTTAGCCAAATACCTCTTCCCCGAACTGGGAGAATATAGCCAAATAAAAAGTGAAGTAGTGTATGGAGAAGACAAAAAAAGTCGAGTAGATTTTTTCTTAACAGGTGACGACAACCAACCCCCTATTTATTTAGAAGTCAAAAATACGACTTGGGCGCAAGGAACCTTAGCCTTATTTCCCGACACCGAAACCACCAGAGGACAAAAACACCTCAGAGAACTAACCGCATTATTACCCCAAACCCGCGCGGTCATGTTGTACTTCATCAACCGGGGTGATTGTAGCGAATTTGCCCCTGGTGATATGACAGACCCGCTATATGGTAAACTCCTAAGAAATGCGATCGCCCAAGGCCTAGAAATCTTACCTTGCCGCTTTGATGTATCTCCAGAAGGCATAAAATACATAGGGTTAGCCAAACTCAAACTCTAACACTCCTCTCCGCGCACCTTTGCGTTAACCTCAGCGTACCTCTGCGTTAAAAAATGATCATTATCATCATGGGAGTCTCCGGTTCCGGGAAAACCACCATCGGACAACTACTAGCCGACTCCTTAAACTGGAAATTTCAAGACGCTGACGAACTTCACTCCATAGATAACATTGAAAAAATGCGCCTGGGTATCCCCCTCAATGATACCGATAGAAAACCTTGGCTTAAAGACTTGCAAACAGCGATCGCACTATGGCTACAAGAAAATGAAAATGTAGTCTTAGCCTGTTCCGCCCTCAAAGCAAACTATCGCCAATATTTAGGATTGGATAACAAAAACATCAAACTAGTTTACCTCCAGGGCAGCATAGACGTACTGCAACAGCGCCTGATGGGACGAAAAAATCATTTTATGTCAGAAAAACTCCTCAACAGCCAATTAGATGCCCTTGAAGAGCCTAAAAATGCCATTTGTATAGATATTTCCGAACCACCCCAACTAATTGTCCAGAACCTGAAACAGACCTTGGGGATTTAGAGAATTTTCAGCATGATAGAACAATTTCCCATCATTGAAATTCCTCCAGATGCGCCTGAAGCTGATGAAGATTTAGGAACAAAAGTACACGTTGAGCGTGTCAACCCTGCACCTACTCCACTTCAACTCCGTTTGTTGTGCAATGTGACTGCAAAATGGCCTGAAGATTTTCATCCCTTTTCCAGCCAGGAGTATCAGCCGATTATTGCTGATATCCCAGCTAAATGTCATACTTCCTAAACTGAATGGGAGGCTAGAAAAGCGTCAACTTCCGCCGCAGTGGGTTGAGAAGCGATCGCACCTGCTTTAATAGTAGTTAGCGCCCCCACAGCATTAGCATAAGCCACAACCTTTTTGGCAGTTTCTGCATCCTGTAAACCTTGAATACCATGTTTACCAAGCTGATGGATAAATCCTGCTAAAAAACTATCCCCAGCCCCAGTTGTATCCACAACCTCAATGGGATAGGAAGGTAAATTCCCTTCATTTTCACCTAAACAATAGGTGCAACCATGTTCACCATCTGTTACCAACACCCCATCAATGGTGTCCATACGGTAAATAATTGCACCTGGGTCTGTAGTATCAAATAACCATTCTGCCTCTTCCTTAGAGAGTTTGAGAAAATCAACTTGCTTCCATATCTCTTGGATTTTCTGACGCGCCACATTTGCATCTTGCCAAAATACTGGTCGCCAGTTGACATCCAGAATAATCTTCAAATCATATTGTTCTGCTAACTTTAAGGCGCGGTGAATAGCTCGCTCACTTTCAGGATAGGCTAATTCCAGAGTCCCCAATACCAGAAAGTCAGCCTGTTGAAACAGCCGCTCTGGTAATTTTTCAGCTTGTAAGTGGGTATCAGCGAATTGAGAGGTGTCATACTCACCAAATCCGGCAAAATTGCGATCGCCTGCCAAATCTCTCACCACATAAACTTGCCGCGTTGGTGCAGTAGAATGACGTTGCACCCCTACTGTATCCACACCAACCTCTTCTAACAACTTCACCAGCTCATTTCCCGGCTCATCTTCACCCACAGCCCCCACAAAACCTGCGGGAGTTCCCAACTTCACCAAAGCACAAGCCACATTAGCCGGCGCACCACCAGGGTAAGGAGTCCAGGACTTCACCTCCTCCAAACTTAGCCCCAATTGGTCAGCTAAACAATCAAACAAAATTTCACCAAGGCACAAAACACGGGGATTGCTCATTTCATTCCAGAATCTGGGGTTTGCAATTTTGAGTTAGCAACTCCAGTATAAAATATACAACAATCTTAACTCGTCTGTCGCCAGTCCTCAAAATCATAAAGTATCACTATTTGCTACTTTACCAGCCAATACATCCTCCCATCGACCAGTTTTTATATATGTATTTATACTATTTATTTCTTAATAAAAGTGTTAATAAATACTAAATGTTATCACAAATTACCATCGCAGCCAAATCTAAAGAAAATCTAGTCAATTGCATTACTGCTATAACTTCTAACCCTGCGAACAAAAGAATCCTCTAGAATTAGAACAGGATTAAGTACAAATACCAAGGGAGGATAGAAAAACCTATGGCTGCTAGCGAGTCTCAGACCCCCGTTAGTCTGTCAGACAGAGAATTGCAAATCATCGACTTAGTAGCCAATGGCTTAACTAACCAAGATATTGCAGTCAAACTGGAGATTAGCAAACGCACAGTTGATAACCATATCAGCAATATTCTTACCAAAACCCAAACCGAAAACAGAGTCGCTCTCGTCCGTTGGGCATTGCAGTGGGGTAAAATTTGCCTAGATGAAGTTAACTGCTGTACATTGCCTGTCCGCAACGATTAGACCAATTGTGAGTGTATTCTAATTATTCTCCTGCTCACACATTTATTGTCAGGTGAATCTCTAGCGTAAATTCCTATTGCCATCCAAATCAAGGCGCACTAATTAGCAATAAACCCTAATCCCAGAGGTTACATTTATATAAATATATATGCTCCATCAGCTAGGAGAGCAATGTTTTTATGAATACATCAGCTTCAGTTCCCGGTAATTCCCCTAACTTTGATTTTTTTAAATTTGATTTAACCGCCCCCCAACCCACCCAAGATACTGACTTACTCAAACAGCTATCATTCATCCCAGGGTTAAAAGAAATGATCCTGCTGCGCCAAGTTCACGCCCTAGAACACGCCACCGTCTGGGTATTGAGTGAAGCCAACAGCGCCCATGCACCCAAAAGCCGACCCCGCAAAGTCCAAGTAGATAACGAACTATTAGGTGGTTTATCTACAGAACAAGGATTTTATCTTTATGGTCAAGTAAATATCAGTGACCTGCGTCGCGCCGTCACACTGGGCTTAAATCGTCTCATCAATGGTGAATGGGATTTAGCCGTCCATCCCCGTTGTGGTACAAATGCCTCAGTGGCTATCCTATTAACAGCCGGACTAGTGGTTGGTGTCAATCTCTTACTCCCATTCCGACCCCTAGAACAATTAATTGGTTTAGGAATAGCCGCCACCACAGCCGCAGAAATCGCACCCGATTTAGGTTATATCGCCCAGCGTCACATCACCACCGCCATTCCCTTTAATCTGGTAATTGAAAATATTACTCTCTCTCGTGATATTTGGGGAAGACAAGGACATTTTGTAAAAGTTAGTTGGCGAGAATGACCAGTTTTCTAGTCATTGCATCGCCTCAGCAACCTTGAATGTGTCGGTATACTGCTGGAATTTGAATATCCGCCCATTTCTTAGCCTATAGACATGAGCAAAAGCTGCCGTTGTAGACTTACCCGTAGTTTTGTAAGTGCCACAGTATTTACCTAAAACAATAATGGTATCTCCAGCATCCAGCCATTCTTCAACAACAGCCTGCCAAATATCCCAGTCTAAACGGAATTTGGCAAACACATCGTTTAATACTGCTTTTGTCCCAATATGCCTACCACCACCGGGAAATCCCTCATTCTGTATCCACTCAATCTCAGGGTCAAAAATTTCGCGGATAGTATTTGTGTCTCGCTCTTGGAAGGCGATGTAAAGGCGTTGAATAATTTCCAAATTGCTCATTAAAACTTTGATTACTTGTCAGCACATTTAAAAATTATATGAGAAAGCTTTACTTCTTAGTTCCCGGTACTCATGGAAAATTTGCCTGTGGGGGACTGTGGGCAGAATTAAAAACAGTCAAACTGGCGCAGCAAATTTGTAGTGCTGAAGTCGTCACCTATCGTCAAAGAGAAACAGACCAACTATTTATTGATGATTTGTTGACAGCCAAAAATTTAGATGCAGCAATCTTTGTGATTAGCTGGGGATTCGATATCCCTAAACTAGCCGCTAAACTCCAGGAATATCACGTGATTTATCATGCCCATAGTGCAGGTTATAAATTTCATCTCCCTGCTACTATTCCTATTATTACAGTTAGCCGCAATACTATGGGATATTGGGGACAGAAATCGCCTCATTCTCTGATTTATTATTTACCCAATCAAATTAGTAACGAATTTGAAAACCGACATCTTCAGCGAGATATTGATGTTTTAGTCCAAGCTCGAAAATCCTCAGAATATTTACTCCAAGAATTGATTCCTGCTTTGCAGCAAAAGTGTAATGTCAAATTAATTGATTCTTATGTAGAAGATTTACCAGGGCTATTTAATCAAGCCAAAATTTATCTCTATGACTCCGCCGAATATTGGGCGCAACAGCTTGTTAGTGAAGGCTTTGGATTGCAACCAATGGAGGCTTTAGCTTGTGGTTGTCAGGTATTTTCTAGTGTTAACGGCGGACTGTCAGATTATTTAGATCCTGGGTTTAATTGCTATAAAATTGCCGGATATTCCCAAGAATATGATATGCAAAGGATTATGAAGTTACTGCAATCTTCAGAAAATAGGACTTTACCTTCTGAATTTTTTGCCGAGTATCGCACTGAAAATATTCTCCAGCGATTGCAAGTTATTTTAAATGAGCTTAATGAATTTTTTGATCACAAAAGCAATTTTTCAACCAATATTCCAGAATTATCTCCATCTCGGATAGCCAAACTAAGAATGCACAGCCTATACAAAAAATTCAAACAGAGATACTTTGAGAAACACTGATAATCTTATTGGACTGATGAAAGTAATCTCACCTTCAAGATCAGAACTGCAAAAATTATCTGTAATTGTTGTAAAAGTTTATTAAAGTTACCGCATTCTACCACATTCCTGAAATAAAATGTATAGCGGAGTGCAATCATCAAAAAATCTCTAATTACACGCCTTTATATCATAGCTGGAACAAATGCAAAGCATTAGATTTTTTTATCCTCAACGAGGAAATAAAAACGTTTTTTTGATAATTAAGTAATCTACATAACATTAATTCCAAAATTTCGCTGCATCTGCACCTAAATTGCCGTGTGAATGAGGATATGACATAAGTTATCTTTAATTTTCTCCAGTAACTCGCTGTTACTAAAACTGTAACCGTCTCTAATTTTGCTGCTTCTAAATGCAATATTGAACAATCGAGACATAATTTAGCTGCAATTTTGTATAAACAGCTAAAAACGTTGGCAAATGAGGCAGGAGAATGAATCGGCAGAAACTAAGTGGTGTGGAAAAACAATTCCTACAAAGACGTTATGGTGTGAGTTTAGGCAGACGCTACGTTTTAGCCGCAGCTAGTGTTGTTCTGTGTAGTGTATTAGGTTGTTCACAAGTCAGTGGTAGTACAAATTCCTTCACACAATCTGATCTTCCTTATTCAGAAACTCAATTGCCAAAAAAAGCATTAATTTCTGATACTAAAGTTGTGGATGCTAATAACAAGTTTAGTTTCAAACTGTTTTCAGAAATAGCGCAAAATAACAGTAGTGGAGATGACATTTTTATTTCACCTTCCAGTGTAGCGATCGCCCTGGCTATGGCATACAATGGAGCCAGTGGTTCTACACAACAAGCAATGGCAAAAACCCTGGAATTACAGGGAATGAATTTACCAGAAATTAACTCAGCTTACGCCACATTAAAAGCACTACTAGAAACTCCTGATCCCCAAGTGGAAATGACCATTGCTAACTCACTTTGGGTAAATCAAACAGCTAAATTACAGCCAAATTTTCTCCAAAGCGCCCAGGAATTTTACAAAGCTCAGGTGGAAAGTTTAGACTTTAACAATCCCGCCTCTGCCAATACAATAAACCAGTGGGTTGAAGACAGTACCAGGGGAAAAATCAATAAAATAGTGGAAGATATTCCCCCTGATCAGGTATTGTTTTTAATTAACGCCATCTACTTTAAAGGGCAATGGACTAATCAGTTTAATAAATCACAAACTGCCCCACATCCGTTTACACTCCCATCAGGTGAACAGAAGCAACACCCCATGATGTCCCAAAGTGGGGAATATAGGTACTATGAAAATGACCAGTTTCAGGCGGTGAGTTTACCTTATGGTGAAGATGGCAAAATCAGTTTTTATATCTTTTTGCCCAAGGAGGAATCTGACCTGCAAAGTTTTTATGAAAAATTGAATTTTGAGAACTGGGAAAAATGGATGTCTCAGTTTAGAAATGAAGATGGATTTATTCGCTTACCCCGCTTCAAAACAGATTATGGTGTGACACTTAATGATGCCTTGAAAGCGTTAGGGATGGCAGAGGCTTTTAGTAATCAAGCCAATTTTGCTGCTATGGGTGAAAATCTCAAGATTAGTGAAGTTAAACATAAAACATTTGTGGAAGTGAACGAAGAAGGTACAGAAGCCGCCGCCACGACATCCATAGGAATGGTACCCACATCTTTTAGACCACCAACAGAACCTTTCCGCATGATTGTTGACCGTCCCTTTTTCTCTGTGATTCGAGATAATCAAACAGGCAGCATTTTGTTCATGGGTGCAGTCACTAACCCACAGTAGTAAATACTTGCTGTGACTGGGTTTTACACTTTGATCATGTCCTAACTAGGGTTGCTGAATCAAGTTAATTAGCTAGGTTCTCTTCATCAAGGTAATGTCGGTTCCGAAAAACCCAAAGGGTTGTTAGTTTCGGATGTGCGTGATTTTTCGCTAACAATGGGTTCCGGTTTCTCTTCCGCTTCACTATTCAAACTTTGAGGACGCAAGGCTGTTAAAGCTGTCTTGATAATTACAGCTGTGGGTACTGCCACAATTACCCCCAGAAGTCCACCAATTCTTGCCCCTGTAAGCACGGAAATTAGTATCCAAACTGGGTTTAAACCAGTAAAGTTACCTAAAATTCGGGGGGCAATCAGGTTTTCTAAGATTTGCTGGACGATGACGGCGGCAATTAACACCTTGACTCCCATAGAGAAATCTTGCAGTGCGACCAGGGAGGTCGTCAGGGTGATACCCACTGAACCACCGAAGGGAACCAACGCCATAATGCCAATAGTTAAGCCAAACAATAACCCAAAGGGTACTTTTAGCCATAAAAATGTGGGAATTAGGGCTGATGCCATACAGGTGGCTAATATGAGTTGGGTGATGAAAAAGTTTTGGAAACTGAGGCGGACTGTTTTGGAAAAGGGTTGACGAAATTTGGTAGGTAGCCACTCTACTAAACTCTGCCAAAGTTCACCACCATGCTGTAACAGGTAAAATGTCAACACCATTGTTAACAGAAAATCTAGCAGGCTGGTGAATGTGACTACTGCTAAATTTAACACTTGTCCGGCGATCGCTTGCAATTGACTCTTGACGCGATCGTTAATTTGGCCTAAAAGCACATCCAGGTTGATGGGTAAATTCAGGGTTTCTGCT
Source organism: Nodularia chucula CCY0103 (assembly GCF_963923915.1). NCBI lineage: Bacteria > Bacillati > Cyanobacteriota > Cyanophyceae > Nostocales > Nodulariaceae > Nodularia > Nodularia chucula. Next base: position 30,493 of record NZ_CAWUOL010000023.1, read on the forward strand.
TTCTGATTTAACATCATCAGTTGAGAACGGCCGGAGTCGATTAACTCTGGTAGTCGCGCCACTAATTGTTGGGCTTGGGAAAGGGCGAGAGGAAATAAAGTCACTCCCAAAGCCAACAGCACTGATAAGGCGATCAAAAAGACTAAAATGGCAACTTGTTCTCGCCTCGCACCTTGACGCTCCATCCAAGTTACAGGATAGTTAAGCAGAAATGCTAAAACTGAAGCTCCCACTAAAATCACGATCAAGGAGTGAAAATAATGGAAAATTGCCGCAATTGCCCAGCCATTTAGAACTAAAAGTGGGGCGCATAAGGCGATGGCACCAATCTGTGCTATTGGTGTCAATGTCTGCCACCAGTTGAGTAGCTTACGTGTATGCATTTTTAGTCGATTGCAGGATATAAGGGTTTTTAGCTTTTTTATTCTAAAATCATTGTCTATAGCTTATTATCTCTGACTACGTGATGGTATTTCATCTCCCTACTTTAGGATTAAACTTATATTTATGGAAAATCTTGAACCAATAGACGATTCCCAGTACACTCAAGAGACAGTCATATCTCAAAAACAGTTATTTCTGTATTTAATTCCCGTGATTGGCTTTTTCCCCTCCCTGTGGACTCTCTATCACCGCAAAGGAACAAAGGAACAATTGATGGTGAGTCGTCTATCTATTACCTTAGCTTTCACTTGGCTATTGGGCTATTCTTTCTTAGCAACTGGGGCAGCAACTTCAGAATTTTTGACCTTGCGGATGTTAATCCTCAATAGCTTTCTGACCTCTGGTTACTTTTTAGTCAGTGTTTGGCTAATTATTCGGCTCATTCAGGGGAAATCTCATCGTTTATCAGGGTTTAGTCGTTTTGCCGAACGGGTATTAGGGAAATACTTGTCTTAGTTTATGCCATAATCTTCCTTGAAATCTAGTATTTTTACTAGATAAATTAGGTATAGTCAAACTCACTTATTCTTGTCATACTGCAATTAATTATCTCCGGATTTGCTACAACAAAGGAGAAATCCTGGTATAAGTGTTGTGGTTATATAAAAGTAAAAAGTGAGGGCAGTTAATCAAACATTAACTTGGATGAGTTAATTGGATTGCATATTAATAAGTAATAAGTCAGAGAATTTACCGGGTTTGATTCAGTAAGTGTGAGGAAGTCTGTGACCAGTCAAAGAACTTCGGCGAAACAAAGGCAATTAGCGAAAGCCCTGAAATCGAAACAGAAAACTATTCCCAAGGCTAATTCTGGACGTTGGCTATTTTTTTGGTTGGGGATGAGTGGAATTGCAATGGTGTCAGCCACAGCAGGGGCGCTGTTGGCGTTTTCTTTGACCAGTAGCCCATTACAGCAAGCAGAGTTAAGTCCTCAAGATGAAGCGGTTTTTGATAGCGATCGCATTTCTGGTTCTGGTTTACGATTCTCAGAATTAACTCGCCCTGTGAATCTATTGGTGATGGGGATGAGCGTACTCCCATCGGATATTACCAATCCTCCCCCGGAATTGCAGAATCTTGGCTATGAACCCCAGGTAAACTCTTTTGAAGGTCTGGCGGACGTGATGCTGTTGATCAAGTTTGATCCCGCCAGCAAAAGAATTGCCATGCTTTCAATTCCTAGAGATACTCGGACAGAAGTGTTTGGCTATGGAGTGAAAAAACTGAATGCAGCTAACATAGATGGGGGGCCAGCTTTAACTGCTAAAAGTGTCAGTAATCTCCTGGGTGATATCGCTATTGATCGTTATATCAGAATTAATGTTCTGGGTGTAGGTAATCTGATCGACGCTTTGGGGGGCGTAACAGTTAACGTTCCTAAAGATTTGAAATATCAAGATGACTCCCAACGCCTATATATCAATTTAAAAGCAGGAGAACAGCATCTGAATGGCGATCAGGCTTTGCAATTATTGCGCTTTCGTCATGATGAACTGGGAGATATTGGTCGGGTGCAAAGACAACAAATGGTGATCCGGGCTTTGATGGATCAAACTCTCAACCCCACAACAGTGACTCAATTACCTAAGATTCTCAATGTAGTTAAAGAAAATATTGATACTAACTTAACAGTTGAAGAATTATTAGCCTTGGCTGGCTTTGGTGTGCGAACCAACCGTTCTAATATGCATATGTTCATGTTACCGGGTCGCTTTAGCCAACCAGAGGAATATCAGGCTAGTTATTGGCTACCTAACAGAACGGGGATTTCGAGAATGATGTCTCAACACTTTGGTGTACCATTAACTCGTGAACTGCGAGAGGTTAATTCCCGCTCTCTGAGAGTTTATATTCAAGATAGTACAGGCAGCGATCGCACTCAAATCATCCCTTTAGTCAAAAATTTAGAAGAATTTGGATATCGGAAAATCCAAGTAGCCGTACCTTGGAATGAACCGCTACAAGTAACTAATATTATCGCCCAGCAAGGAGACATTGATAATGCAGAGTTAATTCGCAGTCAATTGGGATTTGGCGAAGTGCGAATTGACAGCACGGGGATTATTGACTCTGATATTACTATCCAGTTGGGTCAAGACTGGTTACAACAAAGACCTTCCTGGTCAACAATTCGTTAACAGTTAACAAGGTTTTAGGATCTTTTTTGGGGATAACTTGCCTTCATGGTATAGTATATCCCTCTGCTAAATTTCCCTACCACCGCGAGAGATACTGTTGCAGGTTTGCCACTGAGTGATAAAATAACATTATCACCAGATTCGCAGAATCATAGATGGACTGGATTAAAATACTGCGATCGCTACAATCTGACTTCGTTAACAGGTTAAAATCCGGTTTCTTACTTCATTGTCAACAAGAAGGTCAATACAGTGAATTAACTATCATTTCTGGCAAAAGATTAAAGACTTTACGGGAATTTTGCTGGCTGATGGCCGAAAAATATAAGCGAACTTCCCCAGTTCGTGAAGTTTTTATTAACAACCTCAAAGGTAAACTCGGTGAAGAAGTTGTTAAAGAACGTTTAGCCAATTTAATTACAGAAATCGATTATGAAACTCGCTTTGGTGGTGATGGTAATACTGATTTCACCTTAAATTCTCACCCACATATTGGCGTTGAAGTCAAGTCTAGGCATGGTACTATCGATCAAGTCAGATGGTCAGTTAGTTCTCAAGAAGTTGCCAAAAATGCCGTTATTGTTTGCATCTTAATTCAAGAAGAAGTCAACGAAGCACAACCAGAATATCATCTGTTTTTAGCTGGATTTTTACCTACAAAAATGATTAAGTTAAGAACAGGTAAAATCTCCTTTGGGATCAACCAATTATTATATGGAGGTGGTTTAGGATGCTATCTAGAACAGTTGACAAATGCCGAAAATCACTCAAATTCTGCTCAATCTCTCCCTAGTGTGAACCTACAACCAGAGACAAAAGACACAACTGTTATTCACCAGAGAGAAAAATTAGCACCTACTGCTTTACCCACTAAAACTTTTACACAGACAATCAAAAATATCTCTTCTCTACAACTAGGTCATGAATGTTTTGCTAAAGGTGAATATCAAACAGCAATCACTTATTATCATCAAGCATTACAGCAAAAAAAAGATGCTGAGATTTATTACAAACAGGGTATAAGTTACTATCAATTAGGTGACTATGAAGCTGCAATTATGAGTTTTTCCCAAGGGATACAGTTGAACTTGCATGATAGCAAAGCATATCATCAAAGAGGTTTAGCTCGTTATCAACTTAGCAATTATTCAGAAGCCATAGAAGACTATACCCAAGCCATCAGCATTAATCCTCATCTGGCTGTAGCTTATAAAAATCGTGCTGAAGCTCGTTCCCACATTGGCGATAACCAGGGAGCTATAGAAGATTACACTCAAGCAATTAAAATTAACCCGGATTATGCGGATGCTTATAAAAATCAGGGAATTGCCCGTTATTTTATCCAATATCACCAGGGATTTTCTCAGGCTATCAAGGTTAATCCCCAGGATGCAGTTGCTTATAAAAACCGTGGGAATGCTCGTGCTGATTTAGAAGATTATCAAGGTGCGATCGCAGACTATACCCAGGCTATTCAGCTTAATCCCAATTATATAGATGCCTACTATAACAGAGGTCATGCCCGTTATGATTTAGGAGATTATGAAGGCGCAATTGAGGATTATACTCAGACTATTCAGATGAATCCTAATTATGCTCACGCTTACTATAACCGTGGTCATGTTTATTCTGAGTTAGGAGATCAGCAGTTAGCAATTGATGATTTTCGCAAAGCAGCAGATATTTATCGTCGAGAAGGTAAACTAGAAGCTCTTAAAGACGCTCGTGCTAGGGTTACAGATTTAGAAGTCGCGGAATCGTTAGATATTTTGAATTTCTAATGTGGATAATTACATAGCAGATAAATCTCTACTTTCGTTGTTCTACTTCTCGTAATTGTTTCTCTGTGCGCTCATAGGGTTGTGTCTTCGGTCGCCAAGAAAACAGGTTATTAAAAAAGCTGTTCATGGCTGTACGAGTTTGGATACTGGCTGTTCCTAATGCACCAGGTAAAACCTGATCTCCTGCTGCCACAAAGAGTATAAAGCCAATCAGTATTAGAGGCATATATCGTTTCATGTCTAAGTTTCCTCACAAATGACATTAGCGCAATTATAGCTGGGTAGTAGAGGCTTTAAAGTTACCGTGAAAACTATGAGGAATTACACTGGGTAATCCTAATCGGCACACTGGTTCTGCATCTAGGCGATCGCTATCAAATACCCAAATTTCGCTACAATGGCAATTACCATCATAAACCACTGTCAATACCCAACTTTTTGCAGGATTTTTCCTATCTTGCACCGCTAAAGGCTCGGAAGGGTAGCAGTTTTCTGGTAAATTAGCCTCAGTGAAAGTTTCTGTTTGATGATCGAAACGGCCGCAGGTATTTAATATTTCTTTACTAATATCTGTACCTTTTCGGAATGAAGACATATATGTATAGCGGGAAACTTTACCTACATTTGCTGTGGGTACATTAGGAAATTCACAACTTCTATCTAATAGTTCATGAATTGAGATGACTTTAGCAGTTTGGGATTGGAGATGAACTCGTGTCAGGGTACTTTTAGCTAGGGTGTGAGTTTTTCCGGTAGCTACTTCCCGCAAATATCGATTTGTCTGAAAATCTGAATAACGCGCGAAATCTACCACCACAGCACCACTCCCATCGACATAACCATTAGCAAAATGCCATTGATACCAAGGTTCTGCTTGACTACGACTCACTAAAGATAAGTTTTCCCGGTCAATTATTAAAATCTCGGTTCCCAGTTGCGGTTTCCATTCAAAGGAATCACTATAACTTTTCATACCTGTCAGCACAGAGAAAACATTTAACCGCAGGGGGGGAATGAAAAATATCAAATATTGTCCTGCTAAGACAAAATCATGAATTAATGGAATACCTTGCAGTGGAAGTTCCGCTTTTTGCCTAATTTTGCCAGTAAAATCACTTTTATAAATATTTAAAATGCTATTGCGTCCGAGACTGACACCAAAGTTAAAAATTTCCCCTGTTTGATGATCAACTTTTGGATGAGCAGAATAGGTTGATTCTTGGTTGAGACTATCTAAATTATCCAAACCCCTGGTTTCTAAGGTCTGGAGGTCAAGGGAATGAGGATTCCCACCTTCCCAAAGTGCCAAAAGCTTGTCAGGTAACGCTAGCACTGAAGTATTAGCCGCATTCTTGATTGGTTTGAGCCATTGATTCCAAATTGGCCCCGGTGCAGTCATGCCATAATTACCGTAAAGCAGTTTCCCATCTGCGGTTTCTGCTTGATAACCAGTAGTTTGTACATAACGATAAACTCCAGTAACACCAGCACCGGTAAAATGAGCCGCCAAAATTGCGCCATCACCATCAAACCAATGTCCGACAGGAATACCACCACGTTCTAAGCGTCCTGGCCCATTGCGGTAAAGTGTCCCGCGTAAGCCTTCAGGGACTTGGCCTGAGACGATGGGTAATTGAGTGGGGGGAAATTCTTTTGCTGCTTGATCTATCGCACCTGCCCAGGTTTCATGAGTTAATGGTTGAGTAGTTCTAGTCATATTTAGCAGAGATTAGGTGAGTGAATCGTAAAAAAGTTTCGCAGTTCTACAAGTAAGGATATATTTTAACTATTACGCCGTAAGTCCCCCACTGAATTTGGTACTCCGAATCAGTGGCGGGATATAAGGTGGTTGAGAAGGATTGCATCTAAGATTAATTTTTTGCACAGCAAAGACAAATATTAGATGTATGACGAATCAACAATTATTTTCTTTTCGAGAAGTTTATCACAATATATATATCATGTTAAGATGAATTTATTAAGGAGGTGATGTTAAGTGTTGCACAAAGCTTGCCCTGAGCGATGTCTAAAGGTTATACAAGTTCGTTTGTATCCGTCACAAAAACAGCAAATTCAATTATCTCAAGCTTTTGGCTGCGCTAGATGGTGGTGGAATTATGCCCTAAATAAGTCAATTGAGACTTATAAAGAAACAGGAAAAGGACTTACGCGTGCAGCACTCAACGCATTTCTTCCTCCACTCAAAAAGGCAGAAGATACAAAGTGGTTGGCTGATTGTTATAGCCAAGTTTTACAAGCTACCACACTGAATCTGACTACTGCGTACAAAAACTTTTTTGATAAACGGGCTGGATTTCCTAAATTCAAATCTAAGCATGGAAAACAGTCTATTCAATATCCTCAAAACGTTAAAATTGTAGATGGCAATGTCAAACTTCCGGGCAATATAGGGATAGTCAAAGCCAAAATACATAGACTCATTAAGGGGAAAATCAAAACTGTTACTGTAAGCAAAACACCGTCAGGTAAATACCTTGCATCTATACTCACTGAAGCTGTTCGCGTAGCGTCTCCGACAGGAGAGGGTGAAAATCCAATTATTTCAGAGGGTAAAATCTATGGTATTGATTTGGGATTGAAACACTTTGCCGTTGTGACGGATGGAGAAAAGGTTTCTAAATATGATAATCCTAAGTATCTTGCTAAACATGAAAAAAATCTCAAGCGTAAACAACAAAAATTAGCACGTAAACAAAAAGGAAGTAATTCAAGAAATAGGTATAAAAAAGTTGTTGCCAAAGTGTACGAGCGAATTACTAACTCGCGGCAAGATTTTCTACATAAACTTAGTTATAAGTTGGTCAGCGATAGCCAAGCTGTCATAGTAGAGAATCTTCATGTCAAAGGCATGGTACGCAATCACAAATTGGCGAAATCAATATCTGATGCAGGCTGGGGAAGATTCATCAACTTTTTAGCCTATAAGCTAGAACGCAACGGCGGAAAGTTGGTTGAGATTGATCGATGGTTTCCCAGTTCCAAACTCTGCTCTAATTGTTTCTATCAGATTGGTGAGATGCCGTTGGATGTCCGTGAATGGACTTGTCCTCATTGTGGCACTCATCATGACAGAGATGGAAATGCCGCGATAAATATTAGAGCAGAAGGCATCAGAATGCTTGCCCTGAGCGAAGCCGAAGGGATAAAGGCGGAAGGTTCAGCCGTCTCTGCTGTAGGAGGGGAGGTAAGTCCCAGTCTTGGACGAAAGTCTAAGTTTAGGCACTCCCCCGTGATTACAGAAGCCGACACTGTACTTGGTACTCCAAGTCAGCGTGGGTAGTTCACAAATCTGTTCTGGACACAATCACTGTTTTTACTAAATCTATGAAGCCTTATTTAGCCGCCGCTATTCAAATGACCAGTGTATCTAATTTACACAAAAACTTAGTCCAAGCGGAAGAACTAATTGATCTCGCTGTGCGTCGAGGTGCGGAATTAGTTGGCTTACCAGAAAACTTTTCTTTTATGGGGGAAGAGAAAGACAAACTTGCACAAGCTGAGGAGATTTACCGGGAATCAGCCGAATTTCTCAAAAAAATGGCGCAACGCTACCAAGTTACCATTTTGGGCGGCAGTTTTCCAGTGCCTGTGGAAAATACTGGCAAAGTTTATAACACTACAATCCTAATTGACCCCAGTGGGGAGGAACTCTCTCGCTATTATAAAGTACATTTATTTGATGTTAATGTCCCCGATGGCAACACGTATCGAGAATCTAGTACTGTTGTTGCTGGTCAGGAACTCCCTTCAGTCTATTTCTCCGAACATCTCGGTAATATAGGACTTTCAGTTTGCTATGATGTCCGCTTCCCGGAATTGTACCGACATCTTGCTGATAAAGGCGCAGATGTGATGTTTGTACCTGCGGCTTTTACTGCTTTTACTGGCAAAGATCACTGGCAAGTATTATTACAAGCTAGAGCCATTGAAAATACTGCCTATGTGATTGCACCTGCTCAAACTGGTAATAACTATGACCGAAGACACACTCACGGACACGCTGTAATTATTGACCCTTGGGGTGTAATTTTAGCTGATGCTGGGGAACAACCGGGAATTGCGATCGCAGAAATTAAACCTTCTCGTTTAGAACAAGTCCGCCGACAAATGCCCTCTCTAGAGCATAGAGTATTTTAAGTACCAAAGTTGCAGGTAGTAGCTTACGCCGCGCCTGCATCCCCAAACATTTGTTAAAATACATAAAAAATTATCAAAATATAACATGAAGCTACCAAAAACTATCAAACTGTTGATTAGTCTTAGCCTCATGGGGCTTGTGTCTTGTAACACCACACCAACGACATCAATTAGCAGCGAAACAGAAACAGCCACATCACCAGTTAATACTACCTCTGTATCTTCAGAAACAGTAGCCTGTAAATTTGTTGCAGATGGACTTGGTTCCGTGGGACAGGTGGAAGTCAAAGCTGAGGAAGTAGTTACAGGTTTAGAGGTTCCTTGGGGAATTGCTTTTTTACCCGATGACAAAATGTTAGTTACCGAAAGAGCAGGAAGAGTCAGATTAGTAGATAATGGAGAATTGAGGCGTTCGCCTGTTGCTAATCTAAATATTACAGCTTCTGGTGAAGGTGGGTTATTGGGAATTGCCGCACATCCAGATTTTGCCAATAACCGATTTTTCTACCTCTACTACACCACCGATAAAAATGGTTCCCCAGTCAACCGTGTAGAACGTTGGCAATTGTCCTCAGATGGATTAACTGCAACATCAGAGAGAATTATTATTGACGATATTCCAGCAGCATTATTCCATAATGGCGGACGTTTGAGCTTTGGCCCAGATGGAATGCTCTATATTGGCACTGGCGATGCTAGAAAACCCGATATTTCCCAAGATATGGATAGTTTAGCAGGTAAAATTCTCCGCCTCACTCCAGAAGGAGAAATTCCCCCAGATAATCCCTTCCCCAATAATCCCGTTTTTATTAGTGGGATTCGCAACACCCAAGGTTTTGATTGGTATAATTCCTCAACTCTATTTGTCACAGACCACGGACCAAGTGGAGAATTAGGCAGAAGGGGTGAAGATAAAGTTTCTGTATTGCAAGCTGGGGATAACATGGGTTGGCCGTCTGTCCAAAACTGTGAAGCTGGGGAAGAATTTGTCGCGCCTTCCTTAGTTTGGCGAGAAGCCGCACCGCCAGGGGGAGCAGCAATTTATACTGGCAACTCAATTCCAGAGTGGAAAGGTAATTTAATTATTGGGACATTGGGTTCAAGACATCTGCACAGAGTTGTATTCGACTCAGATAATCCCAGACAAATACAAACCCATGAAGTTTACTTTCAAGGAAATTCCCCCGATGGTTTTGGGCGAATTAGGGATGTAATTATGGGTGCAGACGGTGAACTATATATCACCACCAGTAATTGCGATGGTCGTGGTAACTGTCCCCCAGGTCAAGATAAAATCATCCGCATCACTCAATAACAATCAGAAGTGGCTGAACGAACTACTCAAGTTCCTGGACGAGAGCGAATATGATCGGGTATGTGATGGCGATCGCCTAATATTTCTAACAAGGGGCCATTAACATCAAATTTAACCATACTTACCGACGCGACCAAAATATTTACCCGATAGCGATAGCGTCCTAAATCAATTCCCAGTAAACTGCACAGCATAATCCGAATCGTGGCTTTATGGGAAACCACTAAAACATTACCTTCGGGATGTTTTTCTTGAATTTCCGCAATTACAGGCATAGAACGGTTAGCAATATCTACCGCAGTTTCTCCACCTATTGGTGCATTCCAAGCCGGTTCTGTCACCCATTTTAGATAGTTTTCTGCATAATTCTCTTGGGCAAAGGATTTACTTTTAGTTTCCCATTCGCCATAACTACCTTCTCTGAGTCCTTCACGCAACTGCATATCCATCCCGATAGCATCACAAAACGGCTTGGCAGTTGCAATTGTCCGCTTCATGGGGCTAACATAAACCCCTGACCACTGCAATTTTTTATAAGTATCGGCAAAACTCTTTGCCATCTGCATCCCTTCAGCAGTCAACTCCGCATCAGTTTGACCACAGAAATTACCACTTTGACTAAAAGTAGTTTCTCCATGCCGCAGTATGTATAAATTGAGGGTCATAGCTTGTATCGTAGTTGGGATCAAGGAGTTTGGTAAAAATAAACTACCATTAATCTTGCAATCAAATATGTCACATCCCGACAAAGTAATTAACCGAAAAAGTTAATCAACCTCAAATTTTGGGAATCGAGGAGTGTCAATAGTGAGGGTATGGTGAGTAATACTAAAACCTGGATTTATTGATGTTTTCAGCCTTTTATAGCACTACGCATACACATTAGGACATAAACTGATCATAAAAGTTAGACACCGAAAGGCTTTTACCCCACTCCCCACTCCCCACTCCCTGTTCCCTTTTTTGATATTCATCCTCAGTAAGCATCTCCTGATAATTCTCTACCCGATCTACAAACAAGACACCATCAAGATGATCATATTCATGTTGAAAAATGCGGGCGACAAAATCAGTAAATTCTTGCTTTTGTAACTTACCATTGCGGTCAGTATATGCGACTTCAACAGCTTGAAATCTGGGGACTAAACCGCGAATCCCCGGAACACTTAAACAACCTTCCCAACCTTGAACAACTTCAGTGGAATGGGCAATTATTCTGGGATTAATCATCGCCGTTGGTTCCATAACCGGGGCGTTGGGATACCTGAGGTTGGGGCGAGAAGCGACAATAAATAAACGATAGGATGCAGCTACTTGAGGCGCAGCAATTCCCACGCCATTAGCTTCTGCAACTGTGAGGGTTAAGTCATCAATTAGCTTTTGAATAACTGGATCTTGAATATTTTCTACCCAAGTGGCTGTTTGGCGGAGGATGCGATCGCCTAATTGGATAATGGGGATTAATTCTGCCATAAATTTTTCAGTTAACTTTGGGGTCGTGGAGGTAAAGGTGCAGGACTAACTGCTACTGCAATAACTCGTCCGTTCCGTTCTATTTGTATTTGCAAAGGGACACCAATTTGGCTATTTTGTACCATAGTTTGTACCTCTTCAATTTTAGTTACAGGTTTGTTATTAATACTTTGAATTAAATCGCCGAATTGTAACCCAGCCTCAGCCGCAGGCGATCGCGGTACAATATCAACCAATAACACACCTCGATCTGCTCTCAAATTCACACGATTACGTGACTCTCGATTAATTGTGGCTTTAATCTCCGGTGTCAAAGTCAGCATTTGAATACCTAAATAAGGATGATCAACCCGACCCTTAGCAATTAACTCTTGAGAAATTCTTTGCACTGTATTAATAGGAATCGCAAACCCTAACCCTTGAGCGCCACGAATAATTGCTGTATTCATCCCAATTACCTCCCCACGGAAATTGAGTAATGGACCCCCAGAGTTTCCCGGATTAATCGCTGCATCGGTTTGAATGAAATCAACCCGCTTATCACTCACCCCAATGTCAGTACCAGAACGCCCCGTAGCACTGAGTATCCCAGAGGTGACAGTATTATTCAAGCCGAAAGGATTACCAATAGCAATTACCGATTCTCCTGGTTGCAAACTATCAGAATCTCCTAAAGGTAAAATTTGCAGATCATTAGCGTCAATTTCAATTAAAGCCACGTCTGTCACGGAATCTTCCCCCAGCACCTTACCCTCAAAAGTCCTACCATCCTTCAGGGTGACAGTTACAGCATCAGCACCCCCGACAACGTGGGAATTAGTTAAAATTTGACCAGAGGAACTAATAATAAATCCAGAGCCACTCCCTTCTTCTACCCGCTCACTGGGTTCACCACCGCCAAAATAACGGCGTAACAATGGATCATTGGGGACACGGCGAGACTGTACCACTCTAGACGCATCAATTCGTACTACTCCATCTCCCACCTTCTGCACAACTGTGACGATAAAGTTAGGATTTTCCGCAGATGAAGAGGTAGTTGCTGGGGTAGTTAAAATTGTGTTACTTTTAGTCCCTTCCTCAGATGTGGGAGTATTTGTTTGATTCTGAAAGCTTTGGGTTTCTAAAACAGAGCAGCCACCCAGGGAGACCACTGCTACCCCACTTAGTAGCATCAACTTCATGATACTCCGTGATTTGCTCCTGTGGGGCAGAACCCAGCCATCACTATCTCCGACTTTCAAGTTATGCTCTGTTGTATCCATTTGTCTTTGCTTCTCCCTGCTAGTCAGTGGGTGGTAGGATATTGCCTACCGGGTGTATCCCAGAATGATTACTGGGCTAGAACTGATAAATACTAAATTTAGTGTTTTCTGACCTCTTCTATTGTGACGATTAGTAGCAAAGGTGGTAAATAATGGAAATTCCCATTGACATTCTCTGGAGTCAGGTGCTGAAGCGCTTACAGTTAGAATTATCCCGTCCCACCTTTGAAACTTGGATAAAAACTGCTCACGCCGAGCGATTAGAAGATAATTGCTTAGTAATCGTCACTCCTAACCCTTTTGCCCGTAATTGGTTACAAAAATATTACATTAACACCATTGCCAATGTAGTCCAAGATATTTTGCATCATCCGGTGGAAATCTACATTACAGTTGCTGAGGGGGGTGAATTTAGTAATTTGGAGCAACTAGAAGTACCTTGGGATTTACCTAGTGAAGCGATGATTACGGAGAATTTACCAGAAAAAAAATCATTCAGTACACATTTAAATCCTAAGTATGTATTTTCCCGCTTTGTGGTCGGTGCTAACAATCGTATGGCTCACGCAGCAGCTTTGGCTGTGGCGGAATCACCAGGGAAAGAGTTTAATCCTTTATTTTTATGCGGTGGTGTAGGTTTAGGGAAAACTCACCTGATGCAAGCCATTGGCCATTACCGCTCTCGGATTTCTCCCAATTGTAAAATATTTTATGTCTCTACAGAACAGTTTACTAACGATTTAATCACAGCTATTCGTAATGATAGTATGCAAAGTTTTCGGGAGCATTACCGGGCGGCTGATGTGTTGTTAGTGGATGATATCCAGTTTATTGAGGGTAAGGAATATACCCAAGAGGAATTTTTTCATACTTTTAATACCTTACATGAGGCTGGTAAGCAAGTGGTGATTGCTTCTGACCGTCCCCCTAATCAGATTTCTCAGCTACAAGAGCGTTTGTGTTCTCGGTTTTCTATGGGTTTAATTGCTGATGTCCAAACGCCAGATTTAGAAACGAGAATGGCAATTCTTCAGAAAAAGGCGGAATACGAAAATATTCGTCTCCCCAAAGATGTGATTGAGTATATTGCTTCTCACTACACCAATAATATTCGGGAGTTGGAAGGAGCTTTAATTCGCGCCCTAGCTTATATTTCTATTTGGGGTTTACCGATGACGGTGGAAAATATTACCCCAGTTTTAGAGAGACAAAGTGAGAAGGTTGCAACTACCCCAGAGGTGATTTTATCGGTGATTGGTGATACTTTTGCCATCTCAATTGCCGATTTGAAAAGTAATTCCCGCAGACGAGAAATTAGCTGGGCCCGTCAAATTGGAATGTATCTGATGCGCCAACACACTGAGTTGAGTTTACCGCGCATTGGGGAGGAGTTTGGCGGTAAAGACCATACAACGGTGATTTATAGCTGTGATAAGATTGCCCAACTGCGGGAGAGCGATCGCACTTTAGCACAAACCCTGCGTCAATTGAGCGATCGCATCAACATGAACAGCAGACAACAACGCCAATAAATTACAAAAAAAAGGGTGTGGGGTGTAGACTAGCAACAATAAAAAACTTTAGTTCTGAGTTGAGAGCTTCAGTTAAAAAAAGGATATTGTATCGAGACGTATACCGAGATACTCCCTCTCAAACTACTAGCTACTAGTCAAAATCCTCTGAAACGCAAAAAATTGTTTTCCACAACCATCACTGGCATAATTGTGAAGCAGTTCACAAAAAATATTAAGGAAAGTATAAAAACTGATTAAGATTAAATTCATATCTGGAAAACTTCCATCAACTATGACTCCTCTGGGGAAAAACTCAGATAGTTTTCCACAAGTTTTCCACAATTTCCACAGGTAAATAATTTTTGATTTTTTCCTCAAGTAAATAACCAATCTCTAATGAAATTAATTTGTACCCAAAGCGATCTTAATACCAACCTTTCCCTAGTCAGCCGCGCCGTACCATCACGTCCCACTCATCCCGTCTTGGCGAATGTACTGCTACAAGCAGATGCTCAAACCAACCAAGTTAGTTTAACCGCCTTTGATTTGAGCTTAGGTATCCGTACCAGCTTTGAAGCTGAGGTATTAGAATCCGGCGCGATCGCCCTCCCTGCTAAACTACTTGTAGATATCACCTCCCGGCTACAAGAAGGAGAACTCACCTTAGACGACGAATCAGCCCTAGAAGCCGAAACAGCCACAGGGGAAGGTCTAATTGTCACCCTCACCCCCAAAAGCGGACATTACCAAGTCCGAGCCATGAGCGCTGAGGAATTTCCGGAACTGCCGATAATTGAAAACACAGAAGCCATTGAACTCACCACAGCCGCCTTAATTGAAGGATTACGCGGTTCACTATTTGCTACCAGTGGTGATGAAACTAAACAGGTATTGACAGGAGTACATTTAACTGTTAAGCAAGACACCCTCGAATTTGCCGCCACCGATGGCCACCGCCTCGCAGTTATAGAAACCACCAACGAGCGCCCCTTGGGAGATCAAAATCAACTAGAGGTGACAGTACCAGCCAGAGCCTTACGGGAACTACAACGGATGTTAGCTCATAATGCTGCCTCTGATGAAGCGATCGCCCTATACTTAGATCAAGGTCAAGTAGTCTTTGCCTGGCAGAATCAACGCTTAACTAGCCGCACCTTAGATGGGCAATATCCCGCCTATCGCCAACTAATTCCCCGCCAATTTGAGCGCCAATTAACCATCGAACGCAAGCAATTAATCAGCACCCTGGAGCGGATAGCCGTCCTCGCCGACCAAAAAAATAATATTGTCAAAGTCAGCATTAACAGCGCCGCCCAGGAAATAACGTTATCCTGTGAAGCTCAAGATGTGGGAAGCGGGAGAGAATCAATCCCAGCCCAAATCTCTGGGGAAGATATCGAAATTGCCTTTAACATTAAATACTTAATGGAAGGGTTAAAAGAATTACCATCTACCGAAATTCAAATGCACCTCAATCAAGCCCTGACACCAGTAATTTTTACCCCCCTGGGAGGTTTGAAAATGACCTATTTAGCTATGCCGGTACAACTGAGAAATTAGCCTGAAGTTGAGAAACAGGAATTTCAATCCAAAACTCAGTTCCTAAATTTGGTTCGGAATGACATTCAAATATTCCGTGGTGTTTATCCACCACAATTTGGTAACTGATTGATAACCCTAAACCCGTACCTTGTCCTACAGGTTTAGTGGTAAAAAATGGGTCAAATATTCTGTTCTGCACAGATTCAGGGATTCCCTCGCCATTGTCGCTAATGCGAATCACCACAGATGGGAGTTGGGAATTTAATTTACCTACCCCAGTGCGGATCGTAATTTCACCATGAGCAGAGTGTTTGTGATGTTGAATAGCATCAACAGCATTGCTCAAAACATTCATAAACACTTGATTAATTTGTCCGGCATAGCACTCTACCAATGGCAAATCACCGTATTGTTTAATTACCTCAATATTCGGCATTTCTGGTAATGCTGTTAAACGATGCTGTAAAATTAACAGTGTACTATCAATGCCCTGATGAATATTTACAGCTTTCATTTCTGCCTCATCCAGTCGGGAAAAATTGCGTAAAGATAACACAATCTGACGGATGCGATCAACCCCCATTTTCATGGAAGCTAAAGTTTTGGGTAAATCCTCCCTGACAAATTCCAAGTCTATTTCTGCCGCCAGTTTTACAATTTCTGGATTAGGACGAGGACAATATTGCTGATAGAGTTCTAACATCCTAGCTAAGTCTTTTGAGTATTCACTGACGTGGGCTAAATTGCCATAGATAAAATTCACAGGGTTATTGATTTCGTGAGCCACACCCGCCACCAATTGACCCAAACTAGACATTTTTTCAGTTTGGATTAGTTGAGTTTGAGTTAGTTGTAAATTCCGCATAGCTTGCACCAGTTGCTCTGCTTGCTCTTGGCTTTGATTCAGCAACTCAGCTTGTTGTAATGCTACCCCTAATTGATTGGCAATTTGAGCAATAAATTGAATTTCTGAGGTTTCCCACTCACGGGGAGCAGTGTTTTGATAGGCTGCTAACAAACCCCAAAGTTTTTGCCCAATAAAAATTGGTGCGATCGCATAGGCTTTCGCTTGTAGTTTTTCTAATAATGCAATATGACATTCAGAGTGTCCCACTTGATAAATATCATTGACTGCGAAGGTTTCATTGTGGCGATATCGTCCCCCCTGGGTTTCTTGTAAATAGGAATCTTGCCAAACTGTATTGACATCATCAGTTACCAGATGTACCCAATCCTCACCCACAAAATCAGCGATAAACTCACCACTCCAGTCAGCTTCAAAGCGGTAAACCGCCACCCGATCTGCTGCTAAAGATTTGCAAACTTCTTGAGTCGTAGTCTCGAAAATTGCTGTTATATCCAGAGATTCCCGGATTTTCGCCACAACTTCAAACAATACCCCCTGTTGTTCTGCGGCTTGTTGTAAATCTAAAGTCTGTTCTTGTGTTTGTGCGAGTAATTCCGATTGTTGCAGTGCTACCCCTAATTGGGCGGCGATTTGACTTAAGAAATTAACTTCTGAGGTTTCCCAATGGCGCGCACCCGAATGATTATAAGTCGCCAGCAACCCCCATAGTTTTTTCCCGACAAAAATCGGCGCAAGCACAAAAGCTCGAATATGAAATTTCTTCAGATTTTGGAGATGACATTGACTGAAGCCCATTTGCTCAACATCATCCACTGCAAATGTCTCTTTGTGGCGGTAGCGCCCTCCCTTTGTCTCTTGTAAGTAACTATCATTCCAAACGAAATTAACTCCTAGCTGGGAATCATTTAACCAGGGACAACTAGCAGCTTCAAAATCACCAACAAATTCACCACCCCAATCAGGTTTAAAGCGATAAATAGAAACCCGTTCAGCTTCAACTAACTGACAAACTTCTTTAGTAGTGGTTTTAAAAATAGTATCAGTATCCAGAGATTCCCGGATTTTAGTAATCACACTAAAAACAGCCTGTTGTTGTTCCGAGGTTCTTTGCAGTTCCAAAGTGCGCTGTTTGACTTGATCTTCTAAGTTAGTGTTAAAGGCTTGTACTTGTTGATATAGTTGACGCTGTTGAATTGATGATGCAAAAATATTCCCAATCTCTGCACCTAGTTCAACTTCTGTAACAGTCCACTTTTGCGGTTGTGATTTTTTAAATTCTCGCCAAATATCAAAGGACAACCGGGGATATGCTTGTCTAGAATCGGTGTCAAATTCACCAGCCCATAGGGTCTCTGTATCTATGGCGTTGCGGAAAATACTTAAGTAGCCAACCAACTCCTGACGATATACCAGGGGAATCATCAAAATGCTGCGGATTTGCGTTTCTCGGAAAGCAGGTTGTAAACTCCTTAACTGGGGAATTTCATAGAGGTCTGTAATTGGCCAAACATCATATTCACTCAACTTATAATGTTCATGCCAAACACTGTACTGCTCCATTAATGGATATATACTTTTTTCTGGAATCAGGGGTTGCTGACCACAGGTATAAATTTTAATGCAATTTTTTTCGGATCTGAAGCATTCTGCTAAAGTGGAAATTTGCTGATTTTGGAAATTAAACGCTTGGTCTCTAATACACAACCGACCACCAGAACCGTTAAAGGCGGCAACAGCTGCTTCTAATGCTGGCTGTAATACAATAGTGGGCAGTGAATGGAGTAAAGTAGAAATACGGTTAATAATTTTTTCCCGTTCGGCTTTTTCACGAGCTTCTGTAAAAATATTACTTTGGGCGATCGCTACCGATAATTGATCCACCACCATTTGCACAGCGTCTAACTCATAGCCTGAAATCTCCCGTGACTCAGAATTATGAGAAGCCAATAACCCCCACATTTTACCTTGATCAAAAATAGGGGCTACGACAGAACACTTCACCCCCATTGCTGTTAAATATTCTATGTGACAGGGATCTACAGGGCGATAACGGATATCCTCTCCTACATTTTCGCCATTTTCCAATTCTCGCAAACTACTGTAACCAATCTGTTGTGTTTCTACATTGACTACAGAACGCACCTTTGAATTGATAAATAGGTCACGCGCATGGGGCGGAATGTCATCAGCCGGAAAATTCAACCCTAGCAACGATGGTAATCGCTGTTGATGAATCGACTCAGCAATAACTTGACCGCTACCATCGGGATGAAATTTGTAAATCATTACTCGGTCAGTTCCCAGCAATGCACAAACTTCCGCAGTAGTCGCCGTGATAATTTCTTGTAACTCTAATGTTTGGCGGATACGATTTGTAATCCGGCGCAGCACACTTTCTTGATTAATACTTTCCGGCAAATTTCGTTGAGATATATGTGTCATTGCTGTTAATTAAAGAATTTTTACAAAAATTAATAATAAAATCCTCTAAATATAAAAACATTATGTAATTTTTTTACTGCTTTTGTCCACAGTACAACCACGGGAAAACTATTGCTCAAAATTAATTTATATATATCATTCCTAGTTAATTTCTGTGGGCGTAGCCTGGGTTTTGCGCCTACAATTCAAAAAGCTGTTTCCCACTCCCCACTCCCCTTGATGAACGAAAGATGATATTAGTCAAAAGCAGAGATGATCTGCCCTTGACTATTTATCTGTGCATTAACGCACCAAAAAAATTAAACTTTTACACTATTAGTAAAGCGAATTTTCAGATAATCTCCTTCCATTTTAGCTCCCCCTGGTTGTAGTGCTGCCAAAGCTTGTGGCAATACTAGATTCCGGCGATGGTTGCCAATGGTGATAGTTAATTCATCACCAACTTTGCTGAGTTGAATTTGGCTTTTAGGAATGCCAGGTAAATACAATTCTAAACTATATTGGTTTTGCTCTTGCACAACTCTAATAGTGGTTTCTTTGTAATATACCTGCGTGGGGTCTTCATCTTTGTAGAGAGTATCTTTCAACCTTTCTAAAGCTGCTAAACCACACATTTCTTCAGAAAAAAGTGGCACTTCTTTTACAGGCAGAGGTAAAAAGTTATCATGTATTTCTTGGCGATATTGTTCCTGATTTTCTTTCCAACGTTGGAAAAATGGATCTGTAACTTCTTGGGGAATGATGCGATTAGCAATGACTAAATCTGTAGCCACATTGTACAGACTCAGATAAGCATGGGCGCGCAGAGATTCCTTAATTACCATTTTTTCAGGATTTGTGACGAGGCGCACTGAGGTTTGAGTATTATCAGTTAATACTTTTTCTAGAGCTTCAATTTGCTCATAAAACTCATAAGGTGCATCCATCACTTCTTTATCTGGGAGTGAAAAACCGACAATTGGTTTAAAAATGGGTTCCACTAAAGGCCGCAGTGCTACGGAAATATTTTGGAATGGCTTGTAAAAGCGTCGCATATACCAACCGCCCACTTCTGGTAAACTCAGGAGGCGTAATGCTGTCCCAGTGGGTGCGGAGTCGATAATTAAGACATCATACTCGCCTTCATCGTAATGGCGTTTCATCCTCACCAAGCCAAAAATCTCATCCATACCTGGTAAAATGGCTAGTTCTTCGGCTTGAACTCCGTCTAAACCCCTGGCTTGTAAAACTTGGGTAATATAACGCTTCACTGCACCCCAATTTCCTTCTAGTTCTTGTAGTGCGTCCAGTTCTGCACCCCAAAGGTTGGGGCGAATTTCTCGCGGTTTATGTCCCATTTCTAGGTCAAAACTGTCTGCTAAGGAGTGGGCGGGATCTGTACTTAAAACCAGTGTCCGATAGCCTAGTTCTGCACAACGAAGTCCAGTCGCTGCTGCAACGGAGGTTTTGCCTACGCCGCCTTTACCTGTCATCAAAATTACGCGCATGGATAGTTCTGTCCTGTCTGAGGATTATTTACATTTATTTACATTATCTACTGTTTGCCAAAAATAAGTGCTGCTCTAGCATACATAGAAGAGAGAAGCGGTTTGCTAATTTGCCAGTCAGAATATCAGGACAATTGGGAGTGCGGAATGGGGAAAAAATGCTGTTTGATGACATCTAGGGTTGAACAGTGCCAATAATCTATGTGAGAAATAATCAAGTTTTCGGGATTTACTGTCAATTCACTCCAGCCAGAAATAGAAATTCGGGGTTTCCAAGGTAGGGGTGTATTCCAGTTTAGTGTCCACTGGGTTTTAATGATATTTTCTACTTGTTGAATATCATGTACTTCCATTTGGGGATTAATAAACCATTTCTGAATAAATTTAATCATTTGCTGATAGCGTTTCACTCCCCGAAATTTATTTAAGGGATCTTGAAAATAAACGTTTTCGTGATAAATGCTATAGGTTTGATTAGAGGGAAATCTTTGATAGTCTTCTTTGAGGATGGTAATAATATCCATAAGTTATTTGGTTAAAATCATGAATAAATAGGAATGTTATTCTATAGGAATCATACTTGATTGATGAAAAATCTCAGTACAGCGTAAAAAGGCTTTTCCCCACTTCCCACTCCCCACCTACGCAAATCGTTTTAAAAATCAAAGCGTATTACTATAGTTTAATCTCGATTTGATTCCAGAGCCTTTCTAATTGCCGTTGCCAAGCTGTTAATAGTTGTTCTCTGGCTTCTGGAGTTTGGTTAATTTCTCCTAATAATCCTTCTGTATAAAAACGGTCTAAATTTTGCATTGTGGCTTCGAGGCTTTGTCCTTGCTGTTTTGCTGTTTGGATAATCTGGCGAAGGCGATTTTCAATCAGACTATTGAAGACATTATCTAATCCGGCTTCGTATAAGGATATGAGTCTGGCGATCGCATGGGCAAAATCTCCACTGACTAAAGTTTCCGTATTGTGGTGATATACAGCCCAAATTACACCATCAAATAAAGCGTAGCGGACTTCTTGGGTTTCATCAAAGTTAGCTTCTAAAAACTGAGTTAAAAACGGTTGGGCTTCTGAGATCGGGATAATGGGTAGGAGGATTCTTAACCATGTATAATCTTCAGAAAGCAGGACTAACAGCCGAAAACTGGCGGTGTCTATTTGCCACGAACCAGGGGCGATCGCTTGAATTTCTGCTGTCTTAAATAGTTGGCTGAGTGTACCGGCAATTTCTTCTGGTGTCATGGTTTATAGCTGGGGACTGGGGATTGGGGATTGGGGACTGGGGATTGGGGACTGGGGACTGGGGATTGGGGATTGGGGATTGGTTTATTTTCAATTCTCTAATATCTAAGGTAACGCGTGGGCTTGTTCATATCAGTAGGTGTGAGGATGGCGTAGTGGGAGAAGAAAGAGCATATTGGCTGGCTTGGACGGGAATTTCTGGAGTTGGGCCTGTGTTACTGCAACGATTACATGAACGTTTTGGCACTTTATCCACAGCTTGGAATGCTACGACAGCCGAGTTAAAACAAGTTCCTGGCTTTGGTGGGCAAACTTTAGAAAAAGTCGTGACACAGCGATCGCGCTTAGATCCAGAAAAGTTACTCATCCAACACCAGCAAGAAAACCCTCATTTCTGGACACCCGCAGACGCAGATTATCCTCGATTGTTACGAGAAACTCCCAACCCTCCGCCAATTTTGTATTATCGCGGTGAAGTGGAATTACAGGAAAATTTAGGACAAAAACCTTTAGTAGGGATTGTGGGGACACGGAAACCTTCAGATTATGGTATCCGTTGGACGCGGCAAATTAGCACAGCTTTAGCTAAAAATGGTTTTACCGTGGTTTCGGGGATGGCGGAGGGAATTGATACAGAAAGCCATTTAGCGACAATGAAAGCCGGCGGTAGAACGATCGCAGTCTTAGGAACTGGTGTAGATGTGATTTATCCCCACAAAAATCGGGATTTATACAAACAGATTTTGAGTCAAGGGTTAGTTGTAAGTGAATATCCCGCCAAAACTCCACCAGATCGAACACACTTTCCCCGACGGAATCGGATTATTGCAGGTTTAAGCCGTGCGACTTTGGTGATGGAAGCCCCTGTGAAGTCTGGGGCGTTAATTACTGCTACTTATGCGAATGAATACGGTAGGGATGTTTACGCACTCCCCGGAAGAGTTGATGATTACCCTTCTCAAGGGTGTTTAAAATTGCTGAACCAAGGTGCTTCTTTGGTTTTGAGGGAATTAGACGAACTGTTGAAAATGCTGGGAGCTATACCAAAAATTGATACCATTGAAACTGAACCGATTCCACAACAGTTAAATCTGCCGGATTTATCACCAGAATTGCAACAAGTCATGAATGCGATCGCCTGTGATATCGTAACTTTTGATCTGGTTGTGCAGAAAACAACTATGAATACTGGTTCAGTTTCTAGTGCATTATTGCAGTTGGAACTCATGGGTTTAGTTTCCCAACTTCCCGGAATGCGCTATCAGAAAATCTAGCAAGAAATCGTCTTATAGCTGGGGAGTAGGGAGTGGGGTAAAAGGCTTTCGGTGTCTAACTTTTATGATCAGTTTATGTCCTAACGTCTATGCGTAGTGCTATAAAGATGCATAAATACAATTTAACCAGAAATCCGGTTCCCCTCCTCGCTTGCGGGGAGGGGTTAGGGGTGGGGTCTTATGACACAAACGAGAATTTACCGACTTGTGTGTACACCGTAGCCTCGCTTGCGGGGAGGGGTAGAAATAATATGCAGCCTTACAAATAATTGGTCTTAATTATCAAGAGTTATTCTGGAATTAAAAACTTGGCTACAGTTTGTACATCCTTATCACCCCGCCCAGAACAGTTGAGGACAATTCGCGGACTACCAGTTAGTTGAGGACATAGAGTTTCTAAATAGGCGATCGCATGAGCAGTTTCCAAAGCAGGTATAATCCCCTCTAGGCGAGATATGCGCTGGAACGCTGCCAAAGCCTCGGCATCAGTGACGCTGTAATATTCAGCCCTGCCCATATCCTTCAAATAGCTATGTTCTGGCCCTACCCCAGGATAATCTAAACCTGCACTGATAGAGTGCGCCTCAATAATTTGTCCTTCTTCATCTTGCAACAAATAGCTCATTGCACCATGTAATACACCAATCTGTCCTTTTGTCAAGGTAGCAGCGTGTTTTTCTGTATTCACACCCTCGCCGGCGGCTTCCACCCCAATTAACCGGATAGAAGACTCATTGACAAACTCATGAAATAAGCCCATCGCATTGGAACCACCACCCACACAAGCAATGAGAATATCCGGTAAACCGCCCCACTTTTCCATTGCTTGGGCGCGAGTCTCTACACCAATCACAGCATGGAAATCTCGTACCATCATCGGGTAAGGATGGGGACCAGCCACAGAACCCAAAATGTAGTGAGTCGTTTCCACATTCGTCACCCAATCACGGATAGCCTCAGAAGTGGCATCTTTCAGGGTTCCGGTTCCCGCTTCCACCGGACGGACTTCCGCCCCCATCAAGCGCATTCTAAACACATTTAATGCTTGACGTTCCATATCGTGAACGCCCATGTAAATCACACATTCCAGCCCAAATCGAGCGCAAACCGTGGCTGTGGCGACACCGTGCTGTCCTGCACCTGTTTCGGCAATAATTCTTTGCTTACCCATGCGCTTCGCCAACAATACCTGACCCAGAGCATTATTAATTTTATGAGCGCCTGTATGATTTAAGTCTTCCCGCTTTAAATAAATTTGCGCTCCTGTACCATCTGGGCGGGCATAATGATCTGTGAGGCGTTCAGCAAAATACAACGGTGTGGCGCGTCCTACATAGTCCCGTAGTAGCTGTTGTAGTTCTGCTTGAAAACTAGGGTCATGGCGGTATTGCTGATAAGCTGTTTCTAATTCCGCTAAAGCCGGCATCAGTGTTTCCGGGACGTACTTACCGCCAAAGCGTCCAAAGCGTCCTTGGATGTCGGGAACCTGAGTATTAAATTGGAAATTTGGAGAGAGGGGTGTGGTAGTCACGGAAAATCTTTGATGACAGGATAGATGTAATTATTATAAAAGCAGAACTTCAATACCAAAAGGTTTTTAACTCACTTCCTCCTCCCCAGTCCTACCTAAAATTTTTTCTTCATTAAAGGTTTTATGTCTTCTGATAAATCTTCCAACAAACGCTTTGTCTACCGCGAATTTGGTAATGATAACTCGGCGGCGACAGAAAGAGGGACTCCGGAATTACCTCCTCAGCAGCAAAACCTGAAGGTGCAGGCTTCCCGCAAGGGACGCAAGGGTAAAACGGTGACGGTAATTAGCGGTTTTCAAACTAAGCCAGAAATTTTGGCTGATTTAGTCAAACAGTTGAAAAGTCAATGCGGTAGCGGTGGTACTGTCAAGGATAACGAAATTGAAATTCAGGGCGACCATAAACAGAAAATTCTCGATATTTTGACTAAGTTAGGTTACAAAGCCAAAATTAGCGGTGGGTGATGGGTACACTTACGGCGGAAAAGGTTAATCTGGTGACAGTGAAACTCTCTAATTTCTATAGGAGTTGCTATTTCATGTTTGTTAGCATAGCCTGTGCTATGAGATAAAACAAAAAAGTTTTTCCTACTCCCCAGTTCCTACACCCGATAACTATAATATTAAAAAATATTAAGTTTATATTGACTAATTAGCCTTTGATCCCACTGCAAATATCCCCATATTTTGGGCGACAAATTGCACTCTGAACATGATATTGGTATTAGAGCGACTCAATCTCTATCTGTCAGTTAATCACTATTATGGGGTTTGCAAACCTACTGATTGCAGAGATGGCAACAGACTACAGGAATACTGTAGAAAGAGTGTTTTCTCTGTATAACCAACTGGAAATTGCCCATAAGCGCCAAAAGACTGATTTGGCGTTACAGAATGTAAAGGCAATTCTTGCCCATATCGGAAAATTCCCAAAGGTCGTCACTCAGACAAACTTAAATCAGTTAAGGAAGATTTGGGGCTTTGGCTAATGGCAAAAATAATTACTGTCATTAGACATGGAGATTGAGCATCGTTTTATTAGCTATGTTGAGCGTCAAAAATTTTAAGGGGAATCATGTTTAGAAGATTAATTAGCGTTGTTGTTGCTACCATTTTGCTGACATTTCAGTTGGTTGTCGGTAGCGCCACAGCCTTAGAACTGGATGAAGCTATCAGAACAGTACCATTAAATGCTCAAGGTGATCAGGTTGTACTTAGCCTGAAACAAGTAAAAGAAGGTAAACGCTTATTTCAATACGCTTGCGCTCAATGTCATGCTGGGGGTGTTACCAAGACTAACCAAAACGTGGGACTAGAACCAGAAGCCTTAGCACTAGCCACTCCAAACCGGAATAATATTGTGGGTCTGGTGGACTATATGAAAAATCCTACTACCTATGACGGTGAAGTGGAAATTTCCGAGTTACACCCCAGCATTAAGAGTTCAGATATTTTCACAGAAATGAGAAATCTGACAGAAGATGACTTAGTTGCGATCGCTGGTCATATTCTTTTACAACCAAAAGTAGTTGGGGACAAGTGGGGAGGCGGTAAAATTTATTACTAAACTCTTCATGGATGACTGAATTTCTGGGTACTGAGTACAGATAAATGGCTGGGGTTGAAGACTGGGGATGATTAAATAGAAAAATTCTAGTCAATTCCCTATCTCTCATCCCCCACCCCAAATATACTCAGGACTCAGGAATCAAATTTAGTCTCCGTCAGGACTAGAGGAATTTCTTATCTCCAAAGTGAGGTACAAAAATCCACAAGATTTACTCATAATTTAGTCCCAATTGTAAAAAAAAAATTTTATCTACGACAGATTGTCATACTTTGGTGTTGATTTTATTTAAAATGGGAGAGGGAAAATAAAAACTATAGTTAGGAGAGTGCCATGAAATTGTTTGCTGCAAGCTGGCGACGTTTGACTTTATCTGTGTTGACAGTTCTTTTAGTTGTTAGCAGCTTTGTTGTTTTCACACCCAGCGCTTCAGCTGAAACCTTCCAAATCAAATTGGGTAGTGACAAAGGAATGCTGGCCTTTGAACCACAAAAATTGACAGTCAAAGCAGGAGATACAATTGAGTGGGTGAACAATAAAGTTCCTCCCCATAACGTTGTGTTTGATGCGGCGCTAAACCCCGCCAAGAGTGCTGATTTGGCAAAAAGTTTGTCTCATAAGCAATTGCTCATGAGTCCTGGTCAAACCCAAACCACCACAATTCCCACAGATGCACCTGCTGGTGAATACACCTTCTATTGCGAACCTCACAGAGGTGCTGGTATGGTTGGTAAATTAATTGTCGAAGGTTAGAAGTCGCTTTTTTTCAGTTTTTCTGCATAATTAGCTAAAACTAGCAAGCCTTACCCATCAAATGGGATGAATAGCGGTAATGAGTCTTATTCCTACCGAGAATGTTGAATTTTTTTGGTAATAGAGAAATAAACTTGTTACCGCTAACTGTTCCGGAAAATTTTTAACTTATAGCTGGGGAGTAGGGTAAAAGTCTTTCGGTGTCTAACTTTTATGATCAGTTGATATTCTAACGTGTATGCGTAGTGCTATAATTACCAATCCCTAATGCCTCTTTTCCTGGGTAACGCTACGCGAACAGAAGCATTATCAATTACGAATTATTTTGACTCTATTTGAGAAACTCTCTGCTCTAATTCATTAACTTGTTGCTTTAATTCCACAAATAAGGTAGCTAACTGATCAAACATTTGCTGTTGTTGGGATAGGTTACGTTCAGCATCATTTCGCTGTGGTGGGGTAAGGGAAGTTGTTCCTGATGGAAACTTAGCAATTTGATTTAACTGAGACTCGACTCTAGTTAAACGCGACTCTAAACGATTGAAATCCACTTGTAAATTATTAAACCGAGATTCTATTTGCTGTGATGATGCTGGGTGGGACAAGAAACCCATCCACACAATAATTACCACAACTACAGCTAAAATTAATCTGCGAAACATGAAATTAACTGTCTCCTATTTATAGCTAGGGATTGGGTATTGGGGACTGGGGACTGGGTATTGGGGACAGATTTCTCCCCACACTTCCCACACTCCCCACACTTCCCACACTCCCCACACTTCCCACACTCCCCACACTCCCCACACTTCCCACACTCCCCACACTTCCCACACTCCCCACACTCCCCACACTTCCCACACTTCCCACACTCCCCACACTTCCCACACTCCCCACACTTC
>NZ_CAWUOL010000024.1:0-57005 GCF_963923915.1 Nodularia chucula CCY0103
AATTCCTTGTCACTCTCTCCTGGTAGGCATTTATGATTCGCGGATGAGTCTAATAGCTAAAAATAGGCTTTTTACCTTTACTTAACCATAACTTGTGCTTCACTTAACCTTTGAAGGTTAGTCTTCAACTATACCTGATATCCCGTGTATTAATTCCCGGAAAATGTAAGTTTTTTGACAAAAATTTACTAGCTCCCCACATGGCAACACAGTCGCTCAGTGGGTGTTTTTTCGTGAGTTCAAATTGCACTTAGGGATACACCTTGCTTGACGGAGATTTTCAAAGCCAAGCATTCAATTATTTAGTTGAAATCATGATCATCCAAAAGTCTCTCGCCGCCATAGTTCCATCCGCTTTTCTGTTAGGAGTCATGGCGACTCCAGCAGCAGCCATTTCCCTTACCCCCATCGGTACTTACGGAACGGGAATTTTCGATGCTAGCGCTGCGGAAATTCCCACCTATGACCCAGTAAGTCAAAGGCTGTTTGTGGTGAATGCAGCAGCTAGAACCATTGATGTCATCGGCATTACTGACCCCACAAATCCATCATTACTGTTTAATATTGACATCAATACCTACTTTCCCGGTGGTAATGCTAACAGCGTGGCCTTTAATAATGGCATCCTTGCAGCAGCAGTGGAAGCACCTGTCACCCAAGATTTAGGCCAGGCTTTATTTTTTAACGCTGATGGTAATTTTCTGGGTAATGTCACCGTGGGCGCGCTGCCTGATATGCTGACTTTTACTCCCAATGGTCAACGTTTGTTAGTAGCTAATGAAGGGGAGCCAAACAATGACTACACCATTGATCCTGAAGGCTCGGTCAGTATTATAGATTTAGATTTCCTCAATCTCTCCAATTCTAATGTAATTACTGCTGGCTTTACTCAGTTTAATAGCCAAATTGATGATCTACGGAATGCTGGTGTTCGCATTTTTGGGCCTAATGCTACAGTAGCTCAAGATTTAGAGCCGGAATACATCACAGTTTCTCCTAATTCTCGCACTGCTTGGGTAGCGTTGCAGGAAAATAACGCTATGGGAGTGCTGGATCTGATTAACAATGAGTTTACAGATATTATTCCATTAGGATTTAAGGATTATAGCCTGCCTGGGAATGGTTTTGATGCCAGCGATCGCGACGATGCCATTAATATCGCTAATTGGCCTGTGTTTGGTATCTATCAACCTGATGGTATTACTTCCTACACAGTCAATGGCACAACCTACATTGTTACAGCCAACGAAGGCGATACTCGTGATTATGACGGTTTTAGCGAAGAGGTGCGATTAGGTAATAACAGTTATCAGCTCGACCCCAGCGTATTCCCTAACGCTGATGAGTTAAGTTTACCTGAGAATTTAGGTCGTCTCACAGTCACTAATACCCTGGGTGATTCAAATGGCGATGGTTTATTTGAGGAAATATATGCTTTTGGCGGTCGTTCCTTCTCTATTTGGGAATGGGATGAAACTGCTAGAACACTCAACCAAGTTTTCGACAGTGGTGACGACTTTGAGCAAATTATCGCCCAGCGCTTTCCTGATTTCTTCAACTCTAACCATGTGGAAAACAGCTTTGATACCCGCAGCGATGACAAAGGTCCAGAACCAGAAGACGTAAAAATTGCCGAAATTAACGGTCGTTTTTATGCATTCATCGGCTTAGAGCGTGTAGGTGGTATCATGACCTACGACGTGACTGATCCTGTGAATCCTGTATTTGTCAACTACGTCAATAACCGTGATTTCGCAGCCTTGAATGGAGTCAGTAACCCTGCTGTTGGTGATTTGGGCGCAGAAGGTTTACTTTTCATTCCTGCTACAGACAGCCCTAATGGTGAGTCATTATTAGTTGTAACTAATGAAGTCAGTGGTACAACAACACTTTTTGCTATTCAGTCCCAATCAGTTCCTGAGCCAGGATCTATCTTTGGCTTAATGATACTTGGTTCAATGGGTATCCTAAAATTCAAGCGGAAGCACTAAGTATAGTTGGGGACTGGGGACTGGGGACTGGGTATTGGGTATTGGGGACTGGGAACTGGGGACTGGGGACTGGGTATTGGAAACTAAAAATCTTTCTCCCCACACTCCCCACACTTCCCACACCTCGCACACCTTCTACATCTCCCACACCCTACTCCCAATCTTCTAAAGTTTTAGTGAAAAAAATATTTTTAATTAGAAACTACAGTTAAATTTATCTACCTCTTTAGACAGAAAATAGTTGATTACAACTACAGCATTTGCTAGTCCAATAAACTACAAAAATTATCTGCGTTTATCTGCGTCCATCTGCGTTTAATTTTAATTATTACTGCTTGTACCTCACTTGAATGGGAATTGCTATAGTTCCAGAGAGATTGAGTAAGTTTGCCACTTTATGTATATTTATGTAAAATTAGGTATACACAATTTAACTATGCTCAAACTAAAGTCAAAAATCGCAAAAATTCCTCAAAATATCCCTTTGAGATGAATAAAACCGGGAAAATAACTAGATCGAGGATAAATATTTATACTCAAATCAAATTTTCTCCGGTGCTAAAAAATATTTATTTTTGCGTGGACAGCATAATCGTAAATATTTTATAGCAATTCTCAGTTGAGTAAAGTACAAATCTACCTGTGTGCATCTGGGTAAATCTGGGGTTTCTGATTTCCTGATGTACTCTACCTGGAAACAAGCTATACATATTTACCCGTCTGAGAAGTTAGGTCAATTAATAACTTACTAGTAAATACATAGGATCTTGCTGGAAAAACCACTTTTTAGGAGCAAAATAGATGAGTTTGTCGGAAAAAATGCCTAATAAACATTTAAAGTTGCCGCCGGATAACGGCTCATTAAATAAGTTAAATAATGGGCAATTACATTCAAATATCCGCCCCTTTTCCTATTCTTTGCTCTCCGGCTTGTTATTACTAAGTCTGGGATTATTGACGGCTAGTTGTGGAACGATACCCAAGGAATCGGCTCATGCACAATCTCAGCAAGGTGGACAGGAATCAGGTGCGAGAAATGCTACTCCTGTAGATGTGGCGATCGCCCGCACAGGGTTTTTAAAAGTACAACCAAGTTACACAGGTAACACCACAGCATTTAGTACCGTATCATTGCGATCGCAAGCAGAAGGCAGACTATTAGCCTTAAACGTAGACGTAGGCGATCGCGTCACACAAGGGCAGAATGTGGGACTATTAGACGATGCCCTGCTACTAACATCATTAAAACAAGCAGAAGCCGAACTAGCATCCCTCAAATCAGAAGTCGCTAGAGCCGAAACTCAAGTAAGTAACGCCCGTGCAGAAGTTGAAAAAGCCCGATTAGAACTAGTCCAAGCTCAAGCCGACTCCCAACGCCAACAAGAACTCTTCCGAGCCGGTGCAATCTCCCAACAAAACGCCGAACAAGCCCGCACCACATCCCAAACAGCAGCCCAATCACTCCGCGCCTCCGAAGATCGGGTACGCGCAGAACAGCAAGCCGTCGCCACCGCCAAAGGTAGAGTAGTAGCCCAACAAGCCCTAGTTGCTCAATTTCAAGAACGCAGATCCTACGCCCGATTAATCTCCCCCATCACCGGTGTAATTACTCAAAGAGTCACAGAACCAGGTAATCTCCTCCAACCGGGGAACGAAGTCTTGCAAATTGCCGACTTTAGTCGTGTCAAAGTCGCAGTGCAAGTTTCCGAATTAGAACTGTCCCAAATTCAAGTCGGACAATCTGTGGAAGTCAACTTAGATGCTTTTCCCAATGAATCATTAATGGGTAGAGTTACACGCATCTCTCCCGTAGCCGATGCTATCGCCAGATTAGTACCAGTAGAAGTAGTAATTCCCAACAAAGATAATAAAATTGGCAGTGGACTCCTAGCCAGAGTCAAATTTGAAGCCCAGACATCAGAACGAGTCGTAGTATCCCAAGCAGCTATTCAAAACAATAATAATTCTTCTGACTCTACAACCGCTCAGAGCGATTCACAAGACACCAATGGCAACATCTTTGTAGTTACAGACACCGCAGGTGAAAACAAAGTCGCAGCACGGGCTGTTACTTTAGGGAATAAAGCTGATGGTAATGTAGAAATTTTATCTGGCTTGCAACCAGGAGAACGCTATGTTGCTCGTAGTGGTAGACCTTTAAAAGATGGTGACGCTGTACTCCTTTCAGCCCTTTCAGAAACAGCAGAGTAAAACTTAAACATGACCTTTTGAGCTTTTCCATAGACCAGCTTTAATTGGAGATAAGGAATCGATGCAGGACATACAAAAAAGCGGCGGATTTAGTATCAGCACTATATCCATCCGCCGACATATCGGTACACTCATGCTGGCTCTAGCAGTATTAGTAATGGGTGTCTTTTTTATTATCAAATTACCAGTAGATTTACTCCCATCAATTACCTATCCCCGAATTGGTGTGCGAATAGACGCACCTGGAATTTCTCCAGAGGTAGCCATTGATGAAGTCACAAGACCTTTAGAATCAGCTTTTTCCGCCACTGAAGGTGTATTACAGATTTTTTCTCAAACTCGTGAAGGACAGGTAAGTCTGGATCTGTATTTTCAACCAGGGGGGGATATTGACCAAGCCTTAAACGATGCTACAGCCTCCTTTAATAGAGCTAGAGGCAGCTTACCCGATACCATTGAAACACCACGCTTATTCAAAGTCGATCCTTCCCAGTTACCCGTTTACGAATTTGCCTTAACTTCACCCTCCTTAGACAGCCGAGATTTGCGGGTTTTTTCTGAAGAAGAACTAGTGCGCGAACTAGGCGTAGTCCCCGGAGTCGCTAGTGTCAACGTATCGGGTGGAGTTCAAGAAGAAGTTAGAGTTAATCTAGACTTGGATCGTTTGCAAGCTTTGGGAGTGGGTTTAACTGATGTCTTGGATGAACTGAGAAACCGCAACCAAGATATTTCTGGAGGGCGGCTTTTAGGACAAAATTCTGAGCCATTGACTCGGACTGTAGGGCGTTTTCAAAGCGCTGATGAAATTAAAAATTTGTCTTTTGAGGTATCGTCTTCCCTAGACCCCAATACCCAAACCCCAATTGTGAATCGCCGGGTTTATTTGCGAGATTTTGCTGAAGTCATTGATGGTTCAGAACAACAGCGCATATACGTTTTACTCAACGGCGAACCATCTGTTAAAATCAGCGTTCAAAAACAGCCAGATGCTAATACAATCAACGTTGTTGATGGTGTTAAAAGACGTTTAACAGAACTGCAAGCATCCGGTGTAGTTCCGGAAGGGACGGTAATCACAGCTACCTTGGATGAATCAAAGTTTATCCGCAATTCAATTTCTAATGTTGCCACTTCTGGGTTAATTGGTACAGGACTAGCGGCGTTTGCCGTTTTACTATTCCTGGGTTCATTGCGACAAACATTTATTATTGTCATTGCTATTCCCTTAGCCAGTTTAGCTGCCATCATCTTAATGGGTATGTTTGGCTTATCCCTCAACGTTTTTAGTTTGGGTGGTTTAGCTTTAGGTGTGGGTATTGTGGTAGATAACTCCATCGTCATGTTGGAGAATATCGCCGAGGGTGCAGGTATGACTCCCGGTAAAGATAGCAAAACCCGACTTAATGCTAAGGAACTGATTCAACAAGCTGAAAACAGTAGTCGGGAAGTAGAATCAGCCTTAATTGCGTCTACTAGTACAAACTTAGTGGCGGTGATGCCGTTTCTGTTCATCGGCGGTTTTATATCACTACTATTTAATGAGCTAATTCTCACCATCACCTTTTCTGTAGCCGCTTCAATTTTAATTGCGGTGACAATTATACCCATGCTTACCTCCCGGACTTTGGGCTGGAAATTTTCTAGTGGCTTTAGTAAGTTGTGGGTGCTACAAGAATTTAACCGCCGTTTTGATCGCGCGACAAATAGATATAGCCGTTTTTTGGGTGATATATTGCGTTGGCGATTTTTAACAGTTGCGATCGCAATTATCATCTTTGGTGGTGGTAGTTTGTGGATAGCACCTCAACTTTCCCAAGAAATTCTCCCCCGAATTAGTACAGGACAAGCCACATTAAATGCTCAGTTTCCCCCTGGTACAGCCCTAGAAACTAACCGCAGAGTTATGGCCATGGTGGATGACATCCTCCTCCAACAACCAGAAACTGAATATCTCTTCACCACAGCAGGGGGCGCACTCTTTGGGACAAACGTCAATGCTAATCCCCTCCGAGGAACCAGCACCATTACCCTCAAACCAGGGACTAACACCGAAGCTTATGTAGAACGAGTCACCCAAGAATTAAATAAACTGAATTTAGTCGGAATCCGCCTCCGTCTTTCCCCAGGACAAGTGCGGGGTTTAATTCTCAGTAACTCCCCAGTGCGTGGGGCTGATGTTGATATCATCCTTCAAGGTGAAGATACAGATAACTTAGAACAAGCCGGAAGAGAAGTCTTAACCGCCTTAGAAAAAAGCGCCACATTAGTCAGATTCCGCCCAGATGCTGATGATCGTCAACCAGAACTACAAATTATTCCTGACTGGGAGAGAGTCGCAAGTTTTGGCTTAAGTACGAGTAATATTGGCGACACCATCCAAACGGCCATACAAGGTAGCGTACCCACCCGACTCCAACGCAGTAACCGTTTAGTTGATGTCAGAGTGCAGTTAAATGAAGCATCACTGCAAGAAGTTTCTCAATTAGAAAGATTACCTTTGTTCGTCAACAATGGTCGCCAAGTCCGCCTCAGCGACGTAGCCACAATCACTGAAGGACAAGCACCAGGAGAAATTCAGAGAATTAATCAGCGTCAAGTAGTCATACTTGCAGGGAATTTAACTGAAGGTGCTAACCTGAGTGATGCCTTTACCCAGGTAGATACAATCCTAGATAGTTTAAATTTACCTGAAGGTGTGAGTATTTTACCCAGTTCGGCGGCTGAATCTAATCAGGAATTGCAAAACTCCCTGAAACTCTTAGGCGGATTAGCCAGCTTTCTCGTTTTCGTGGTCATGGCAGTACAGTACAATTCACTCATTGACCCATTAGTAATTATGTTGACCATTCCTCTAGCTTTAGCAGGGGGGATTTTTGGGCTTTACATTACTAACACCGCAGTTGGTGCAACTGTGATCGTCGGGGCGGTTTTGTTAGTGGGTATTGTGGTTAATAATGCCATCATCATGGTAGAACTAGCAAATCAAATTCGTGAACGAGATCAAGTTGACCGCAAAACTGCCATTTTGCAAGCAGCACCACAACGTCTACGTCCCATATTAATGACCACCATTACCACTGTTTTAGGTATGTTTCCCTTAGCCTTGGGAATTGGTGAGGGTTCAGAATTTCTCCAACCACTGGGTGTAGTAGTATTTTCGGGTTTGTCTTTAGCAACCTTGCTGACACTATTTATCATCCCCTGTTTTTATACCATGCTCCATGATTTATTCCGTTGGCGTTGGGCGAAGCCAATTTTAATCAATTTGGGTAGTTTGAAGAAAAAATTCGACTAAAAAACTATCTTAAACCTGGCAGTAGGGGGCGAAAATTCACTGTAAATCCGGTTCCCCTCCTCTCTTCCGGCTATCCATTACCCGGATCTTTCTTAACATTTGCGAGAGCGATCGCTCACCAAATCGCAAAGCCTTAAACCTACGTTGTTCATTCTCAATAAAAGTGGGTTTTTAGCGAGAACATCAAAGGCTAATTTGTCAAGTTCGTAAAAATGTGAATCCCTATGACCTTTGCAAAATAAAGGTTTCAAGAGTGTTAAGAATTTTGTGGGTAATGAATAGTCGCTGGCGGGGAGGGGTCTTTCGAGTTTTTGCTTTTGTCACCTGTCCCCTGCTTGGTTTAGTCAGTTTTTATTCGTGTAGTTATGTAAAATTCGACACTCACACACTGCAAAAATTGTGCTACGCTCATTTTCATCAGTATATAATTTATCTTGTCTACAATATTTCATGCTATTTACCAAAATATGGCATTTTCCAACTAACTGAAGTAAAAATCTGAATATAATAAACTGTGTGTGGGTATATTGCCTATTCTCTACTTAAAGGATGATATGTGCTGTATCAGAAGTGTTGAATCTTGCAACAAAACTTTACGAATTTTGTGTTTTACCGAGGTAAAATACCTTGTTTATTGAGAATAGAGTCATTAAATACTCGAATTTGGTATCACCAACGCCAATACACAACTTGGGCGAGATCCTCCAAATCTTAACATTCAACACTTCTGGTGCTGTATGTATATACAGCACTTTGCGTAACGATTAGGTACAAGAATTTAGGAAATACCATTATTACATCAAATGAAAAATGAGATATAACCTGTACCAGATAGACGCGCAAAGTGCTGTAAATTTAAGAACTGTTAATATCTTGCAGGGTCAAAGAAGATGGAATTTTTTGAGCAGGTTTCTACTTCTAAATTTCACAAAAACTTACAACAAAATTTTCAATCTGACCTGCGGAATATCCTGGGAGGAATTATAGATAATATTGATGTGAATAAAAAAGAAGAACTAGAAATTTTTTTCCAAAAAATTAGTGATCAAGTAGAGCAAGAAATACAAGCAAACACAGCACTTTTAAATCAAAAAGTTAATCAGTTAGAACAAGAACTTAATCAATTCAAAGAACGTGAAGCAGCCAGGACGGAAACTGAAAAGAGTTTTCGCAGACACAACATAGCTCTACAAAAACTTGTCCAAAGTGAGTCACTACAATACGATGAGTTTCCCACTGCTATCAAATATGTCACTGAAGTAGCTAGCCTGGGTTTGGATACAGACCGAGTTAGCGTTTGGTTATACACAGAAGATTATAGTAAAATTCAATGTGCTGATTTATATGAACGTTCCCAAAATTCTCATAGTTATGGTGCAGAATTGTCAGTTTCTGACTATCCTAGCTATTTTAAAGCTTTAAAAGAACAACAAGTTGTTGCTGTTGTTGATGTTTATCAAGATAGTCGGACTTCAGAATTTTCTGAAACTTATACAAGACCGCTCGGTATTACCTCCATGCTTGATGTCCGGATTTGGTCAAGGGGAAAGGTAATTGGTGTCGTGTGTTGCGAAAATTTGCTTACTCAGCGTCAGTGGACTGTAGAAGAAGAAAACTTTATCAGTTCCATTACTGAATTTGTCCGATTAGTGATTGAGTCAAGCGATCGCAAATCTGTAGAAGCAGCTCTAGCTGTCAGCCAAAATCAGTTCCGTTTAGTGGTTGAGCAAACTGGACAATTGATTTATGTTTACGATATTGCTGATCGTCAAATTCATTGGGCAGGAGCCATTGAGGAAATTACAGGATACACTGCTGATGAATGGGGAAAATTTGACCTAGCAGTTTGGGAAGCACACATTCAACCCCAAGATCGCTCCAGAGTCTTGGAAAGGTGGTCATCTGCAATCAAGAAAAGAAGCCAGTATCAAATTGAATATCGCCTCCAGAAAAAAGATGGTTCTTATATCTATGTTGAGGAACGGGGCAAATTTTTAGTAAATAAGATTACAGGTACTAGCTGTATGGCTGGGACAATGAGTAATGTGAGCGATCGCAAAACAGCTGAAGTAGCCTTACGCCAATCAGAAGTTCAATTCCGCCAACAAGCCCAAACCCTAGAGAAAGCTTTAAAGGAATTAAAACATACTCAAGCTCAAATGATCCAGAGTGAGAAAATGTCTGCTCTTGGTCAACTGATAGCCGGAGTAGCACATGAAATTAACAACCCAGTTAGTTTTATCTACGGTAACATCAATCCGGCTAATGATTATATTAAAGAATTAATTAAAATCATTCGTTTATATCAAGAAAACTATCCCCAACCCTTACCAAAAATTCAGAAAATATCTCAATCCATAGACATAGAATTTATCATAGAGGACTTACCAAAATTACTATCTTCTATGGAAATGGGTGCAGAACGTATCCGCCAAATTGTCCTTTCACTACGAAATTTTTCCCGACTAGACGAAGCTAAATTTCAACCCATTGATATCCATGAAGGAATTGATAGCTGCTTGCTAATCTTAAAAAGTCGTCTCAAAGAACAAGCACGACATCCGGGTATTAAAGTTATTAAAGAATATGGAAATATCCCACTGGTAGAATGCTACGGAGGTCAACTAAATCAAGTATTTATCAACATATTAACTAATGCCATAGATGTATTAGAAGAAAGAGATGAAAAACGCTTATATGAAGAAATTGAGCAATCTCCTAGTATTATTCGGATTTCTACAAAAATGCTCAACAATCAGCAAGTTAGCATTATAATTGCTGATAATGGTATGGGCATACCAGAAAAAATTAAACAACTAATTTTTAATCCTTTTTTCACCACAAAAGCAACTGGTAAAGGCACAGGAATGGGTATGTCTATTAGCTACGATATTATCCACAAGAATCATGGTGGTAAATTTTACTGTACCTCATCCCTGGGACAAGGTACAGAATTTGTGATTGAGATTCCCATAAAACAGCAAAGGAATTAATGCTCATCCAGTTGAGCAGTCGGGAGACCTACAGTGTACAGAAAAATATCCAGCCATATTTTCCACCTAAATGCAGAGTTTTTCACCCTGTGTTACACCATAGGTGGTCAAAAGCAGGTAAAACCAAAAATTCAGCCTTTGGCGGTTGGCGAGTCAGTCAATGGGAAATTCCCATCACCTGACACCATTTCTTTATGAGGCTGCGCCAAATTTCCTAAACTTGTCTCTTCCTTCTCTGTTTCCTCTGCGTCTCTGTGGTTCGTTGATCTTTATATTGAGGGCATCTTTACGCAGAGTTGGTATGATTCCGAAGAATGTGAAAAGATTTTCATCTAAATTAGTAGACTGAAATAGGATTATAGATTTATGATAAGTGATTGTGAGTTTTTAAAGTAGAAAGACTATGAGCGCTCAAGAGATTATCCGCTCCATTGAAGCGGAACAACTAAAATCAAATCTGCCCATTATCTATGTGGGCGATACAGTGAAAGTCGGTGTCAAGATTAAGGAAGGAGAGAAATTTCGCATACAACCCTACGAAGGCGTAGTAATTGCCAAGCGCAATGGTGGCATTAACGAAACTATTACAGTGCGCCGGGTATTTCAAGGAATTGGTGTTGAGCGGGTATTTTTGTTACATTCTCCTCGCATCGACAATATTAAAATCATCCGTCGTGGTAAAGTCCGCCGTGCTAAACTCTATTATTTACGCGGTCGTGTAGGTAAAGCTACTCGGATTAAACAACGCTTTGACCGTGCGTTGTAAGTTGCGGCTGAAGGTATGGGAAAAATTTGTCCGAACGAGCGGCATCAGCCGCTAATTTGTTCCTCCGACAAAAATAAGGTACAATAATGGAGAAAATGCGTTATACTAAAAAAGGTTCAGCAAAATAGCTGAATTTAACGCACCTTGTGCGCTCTTAGTTCAGTTGGTAGAACGCAGGTCTCCAAAACCTGATGTCGGGGGTTCAAGTCCTCCAGGGCGCGCTTGCAAGCAAAAAACACAGCCCGGAACAACAACACGCCTGCTAAAATAGCAGATAGTGCTAGTTTTTTCGGGTGTAATTATTTTTTATTACAGCTTTTTTGCTTCCAGTAAGTATGGTGGAGTCACAGCTGTGAACCTGGATGGAAATTAGCACGGTGTAGCTTTATTTAAAAAACGGGGGAAAACGACAGTGGCCAAAAAAAACGAAGCAGAAATGCCAGGAAACACCAACGGATTCAGTGTAGGTAACTTCTTTCAGGGTACAAAAGAAGAACTGGAAAAAGTGGTTTGGCCAAGTCGCAAGCAGCTAGTGAGCGAATCAGCAGGTGTGTTATTAATGGTGACACTATCTGCATCTTTGATATATTTGGTCGATGGATTGTTTGGTTGGGTAGCACAACAGGTATTCTGATGACTTCTGCAACAGACGAACCATATAACTCAGCGTTGCATTCTGAGGAAACAGCAGAAACAGCGTTTAATGAAGCGCGTTGGTATGCAGTCCAAGTAGCCTCGGGATGTGAAAAACGTGTTAAGACAAACTTGGAGCAACGTATCCAAACGTTTGATGTATCTGACAAAATTGTCCAAGTAGAAATTCCCCACACGCCAGCAGTGAAAATCCGCAAAGATGGCAGTCGTCAGCACACAGAGGAAAAAGTTTTTCCTGGTTATGTGCTAGTGCGAATGGTGATGGAAGATGATACATGGCAAGTGGTACGCAACACCTCCCATGTAATTAATTTTGTGGGAGCGGAACAAAAACGCGGCGGAAGCAGAAGCCGAGGTCACGTTAAACCAGTACCTTTAGGTCCATCAGAAGTAGAACGGATCTTCAAACAGACTAGTGAACAGGAACCAATTGTCAAAATTGACATGGCTACTGGTGATAAGATAGTTGTGCTTTCGGGTCCTTTTAAAGATTTTGAAGGCGAGGTGATTGAGGTCAGTCCAGAGCGCAGCAAATTAAAAGCCTTGCTCTCGATTTTTGGCCGCGATACACCAGTAGAATTGGAATTTAATCAGGTAGAAAAACAGAGCTAACAAAATGGCGAAGAAAGTAGTAGCGGTCATTAAACTGGCCCTGAATGCTGGAAAAGCCAACCCAGCACCACCAGTGGGACCTGCATTGGGTCAACACGGTGTGAACATTATGATGTTCTGCAAAGAGTACAATGCCAAGACAGCAGACCAAGCTGGAATGGTAATACCTGTAGAGATTTCGGTGTTTGAAGACCGGAGTTTTACATTTGTACTTAAAACCCCACCAGCATCAGTACTGATTCGCAAGGCAGCGAAAATTGAAAGAGGCTCTAATGAACCCAACAAAAAGAAAGTTGGGTCAATTACAAAGGCTCAACTCCAAGAAATAGCCCAAACGAAATTGCCTGATCTGAACGCCAATGATATAGAAGCGGCGATGAAGATTGTGGCAGGTACTGCGAAGAATATGGGCGTAACTATCTCTGACTAGTGGTAAGTCATTAGACAAAGAAGAACAGAAAAAACTTATCGGGGGAGAGATATAGCCTCGTAATTACCCCAGGAGAAAACAATGGGAAAAAAATTATCGCGCCGCTTGCAG
This sequence comes from Nodularia chucula CCY0103, assembly GCF_963923915.1. Lineage (NCBI taxonomy): Bacteria > Bacillati > Cyanobacteriota > Cyanophyceae > Nostocales > Nodulariaceae > Nodularia > Nodularia chucula. The sequence continues at coordinate 13,064 of NZ_CAWUOL010000024.1, forward strand.
GCGCTGCTAGAGAAGGTAGAAGATAGGGAATACACACCCTTAGAAGCTTTAACTCTGCTGAAAGAAACGGCAACAGCTAAGTTTCCTGAAGCAGCAGAAGCCCATATCCGTCTGGGAATTGACCCCAAGTACACAGATCAACAGTTACGGACAACGGTAACGCTGCCTAAAGGAACTGGACAAACTGTGCGGGTGGCAGTGATTACTAGAGGTGAAAAGGTTGCTGAAGCCACAAATGCTGGTGCGGACCTAGTTGGCTCTGATGAGCTGATTAACGAAATTCAACAGGGTATGATGGATTTCGACAAGCTGATTGCTACACCAGATGTGATGCCACAGGTGGCGAAACTGGGTAAGTTGCTCGGTCCCCGTGGTTTAATGCCTTCACCCAAGGGTGGAACGGTGACATTTGACTTAGCTAGTGCGATCGCGGAATTTAAAGCTGGTAAATTAGAATTTCGGGCTGATCGAACTGGGATTGTCCATGTTATGTTTGGTAAGGCATCTTTCGCGCCTGAAGATTTGTTGGTAAACTTAAAGGCGTTACAAGAGACCATTGACCGCAACCGTCCCGCAGGAGCTAAAGGGCGCTATTGGCGCACAATTTATGTAGCTTCTACTATGGGTCCCTCAATAAAAGTCGATATCAACGCTCTACGGGATTTAAAAGTCACCGAAGCAGCATAAAGGATATGAGTAACTAAAGAAGAGAAAGGATTTGTGCAGTAATCAGTTTCTCTAATCAAGTGCCTACTGTACTACCGTGCCAAAACTAAATAAGCAAAGCCGGAGACAGCAGGAGCCATTGGCTCAAATATCCTGCCGAGGTTAAAGCTCTAAATTTCTGAACTTCCACCCATAGAGGTGCGATCGCTCAGGTATGATGAGTTTTTATCTAAAACCCCGGCTCATGTAGCTGGGGTTAATTGTTTTCACTGGCTGAAAGTCAAGCCTTCGGTTTGGCTAAACCTTGAAAAAAGACACAAAGCCAGAGATAAACCCAAAAAAAGCCAAGAAATGGTAATAGCATTTTTTGATTGACTGCTCTGGAATTAATACCTGTGAACAAAAACCCAGCCATCAGTTGAGTTAAAGCAGGAAGTAAAACGAAATTTACTGTCAATCAGTAGATTTATAAAAGTTTTACTTAATGGAAAATAATGATTTTGCCCTTGGAGGTAAAACTAAACATGGGTAGAACGCTAGAAAATAAAAAAGAGATCGTAGCTGATCTCAAAGAAAGTCTGAGTCAGTCAAGTTTGGCACTGGTAATTGATTATCAGGGTTTAACCGTTGCTCAAATTACTGACCTACGGCGGAAGCTGATTCCCAGTGGCGCTGTTTGTAAGGTGACTAAAAATACCTTGATGGGCATTGCCATTCAGGATGACGAAAATTGGCAACCACTTTCGGAACTGCTCAAAGGTTCTTCGGCCTTTTTGTTGGTTAAAGAAGATTTTTCCTCAGCAATTAAGGCTTATCAAGAGTTTCAGAAAGCTACCAAGAAGACAGAACTTCGCGGTGGCGTTATGGAAGGTCGCCTGCTGAAAGAAACTGATGTCAAGGCTCTAGGAGACTTGCCATCCAAGGAAGAACTCATGGCGCAAATTGCTGGCGCTATCAATGCTTTGGCTACCAAAGTGGCTGTGGGTATCAACGAAGTTCCCAGTTCTTTGGCTCGTGCTTTGCAAGCTGTGGCTGAAAAAGACCAAGGTGAAAGCACTGACAATGCGGCTGAATAAAATTCGCCAAATTACACCAAAGTTTGCCTGCTGGAATTTACTGTTAATTACAGCTTTTAGTAGGCAGAAACAAAATTTACATTACAGGAGTTATATCAATGTCTGCTACAACTGATCAAATTCTCGAACAATTGAAAACTCTATCTCTGTTGGAAGCATCTGAGCTAGTTAAGCAAATTGAAGAAGCTTTCGGCGTGAGTGCGGCTGCACCTGCTGGTGGAATGATGATGATGGCTCCTGGTGCTGCTGCTGGTGCTGCGGAACCTGTTGAAGAGAAAACCGAGTTTGACGTAATCCTAGATTCCGTTCCAGCTGATAAGAAAATTGCTGTTCTGAAGATTGTCCGCGAATTGACTGGTTTAGGTCTGAAAGAAGCGAAAGACATGGTGGAAGCTGCACCCAAATCCATCAAAGAAGGTATTGCTAAAGATGCTGCTGAAGATGCTAAGAAGCGCATCGAGGAAGCTGGCGGTAAGGTGACAATTAAGTAATTGACTGTTACCTGAAGATTTATCTTTAAGCTAATTTTAGGGAAAGCCTGCTTGTGCAGGCTTTTTTTTTAATGCAAATCAGCATCCCAAACGCCTATGTAAATCCGATCCTGCTGATTGCGCTCAATGACTCCTTTTAATCTGCCCACATTAAAAGAGTATCTTCTACTTTGGCGATCGCGGACTTTTTGCAGTCCTTGGTTAATATCACTATTAGCATTACCAGCCAACATTCCCTGTAATGTTCTTTGCATTACTTCTGGCGGGACAGATTGAGCAAAAGATACTTCAGTTTGTCGTAAGACTCCGGTATTGCGATCGAATAAGTAACCCAGATCAACATTCTCTTCTAACCGATAAAGAAAAGCACGAGTATTCCATAACCCGTTGGAAGATTTACTGGGTTGACCTAAAGCTGCTGTGATCGCATCTTGAGAAGTTCCTGTAGGAAATGCCGGGACACTGGGAGTCCTGGGATTACTGGGAGCAGGATTTTCTGCCTGTGGTGGTTCTGGAGCCTCTGCTGGTGGTGGCGGAGGTTCAAGTGTAATTGCATCTTCTGGTTCCTGTGATGGAGTGGGAATCTCCGGTTCTGGTTCCTCCTGTGATGGAATGGGAATCTCCGGTTCTGGTTCAAATCTGGGAGTTACTTGTGGCGGTGGTTGTACAGGTACTTCTGTATTTTGAGGAGGTTCTACAGCAACTGGGGGCGTATCAGGTTCTGGCGGTGAAAATTGAGGATCATTTGTAGTATCTAATTCGGAAGATGATCTAGCAATAGGTTCTGTAGACTGTGGTTGACGAGTCATACTAGAAATTGCTATTCCACCAATTAAGCCGCCAAAAACTAAACCGGCAATAATTAACGCAGGTTTTTGCCAACTAGTCGTGACAGCAGTTGGGGTAGAAGATATTACCTGGGTGTGCTGAGTCGCAGCTATATGGGCAGGACTGAGGCTGACTGTGGCCGCAGTAGTTGGATGAGACGGTAGTGAAATATCGTTGACCGACTTCAACGCATAGAGCATTTTACTGGCGGTACTATAGCGATCGCTCACATGGGGGTGAATGGCTTGATTAATTACCTTAACCAGATGTGGCGACACATTGGGGGCTGACTCTTCCCAGAGAATTGCGCCAGTTTGCAAGTGTGTCTGTAGTTCTGGAGGGTGTTTACCCGTGAGCAAATAAATCGCCGTCAAGCCTAAACTGTAGATATCAGTGGCGTAAACTGGTCGTCCTATGGCTTGTTCTGTGGGCATATATCCAGGTGTACCAATCACAAGCGATCGCGTATGATGATTTGGAGAATTGACAACTGAGCGGAGAGTTTCCTTAACTGCCCCAAAATCAATCAAAAATGGCTTGTTATCAGTCGAGCGCAGAATAATATTATCTGGCTTAATATCCCGGTGAATAATCCCCTTACTGTGGACATAATCTAAAACCGATAACAAACTTACCAGAATATTCCGAACCGCAGTTTCACCTTCATAACCTTTAGCTTGGACAATATCAGTCAAAGTTGGTCCTTCAATCCATTCCTGAACCAGATAAAACAGTCCATTCTCCGAAAAGTAAGCATATAACTTGGGAATTTGGTTACAACTATCACCCAAATACTCCAAAGTTGCCGCTTCCCTTTCAAAGCGCTGTTGAATCATTTCATAAGTTTTTGGGTCATTGGCGATGGGCTTAAGTTGCTTGATCACACAGCGCCGGCGAGAAGGTATATGGGTATCTTCTGCCAAAAAGGTTTCGCCAAATCCACCTGCACCGAGAACTTTGATTACCTGATAACGATTATTCAGCAGCGTTATTGTCATGAATAATTACAAAATAAGACCCTTTCCAAATGTATATCAGATACTCTGACGATTTCCAGAGAGTTTATATCCCCGAAATTTAATTTAATTCTAAATATTTGAGTTTGTGAAGTTTTCTCAATTTTATTTGGGAAAATGTCTTCTTTGATGACGGTCTTGATATTGATTTATATACTCAGCATTACGCTTTTCTAATGGAGACAGCAATTGCAGAGGAAATGCTTTTGGCGAATATATAGGACTATACCAACTTTGATTATTAAAATATTCTTGTAAGCCAGGAGTATTAAAACGGCGACCGTGACGGGCATAAATGGAATTTCGCATAATATCTAGCTGAAAACCATCTTTGTCAACCAAATCAGTATCTGTCACAGGTCTTTCAGATAGCCAGACATAACTATTAGTTGTAGGAGATGGCAATATAGTTTGTGGAATTACCGGGGATGTAATATTTTCCTCCATAACTGGAGATGAAGACACAACAGGAGTTTCTGTAACTGTAGGTGTAACTTGTTCGTTAACTACAGGTTGAGAAGATGGTCTGAACACCTGACTAATAATTACAGATGCACCGATTAACCCCCCTGCAATTAAACCACCCATGATTATGCTCTGGTGATGATTATTTTGAGTTATGGGCTGCTGATTCACCGCAACAGTTGGGGGTGGGGAAAAAATTGGCTGTGTTGGTGGGATAGGATTTACTCGGCTCTGCAATGCATCTAACATAGCTGTAGCATTAGAGTAACGCTCCCGTGGATGATAGGCGATCGCCTTGTCTAAAACCCCTGCTAATGTAGAATCAACTTGCAGAGCATTCTGTCGCCAGACAATTTCACCTGTCTGAGAATCCGACTCTAACTGTTGTGGCTGTTTCCCAGTCAATAAATAAATTGCAGTTAATCCCAAACTATATAAATCACTAGAATAAACTGGTCTCCCTGCGGCTTGTTCACTGGGCATATATCCCGGCGTACCAATGACAATCGAGCTGGTAGGATTACCTTGGGAATTAACCACAGTTCCCATTGATTCGCGCACCGCACCAAAATCAATTAACACAGATTTACCGTCATGATGACGCACCATAATATTATCCGGCTTAATATCCCGATGAACAATACGCTGGGAGTGGACATACTCCAACACTGGTAACAAATCCACCAAAATTTCCCGCACCGCACCTTCACTAAACAAGCCCTGCTTTTGCAGTTTTGCCGTTAGAGTGTCACCAGAAATCCACTCTTGAACTAGATAAAATTGACCGTCTGACTGAAAATAAGCATACAGCGTCGGTATTTGGTCAGTACATCCACCTAAATCTTCTAAAATTGCCGCTTCTCTTTGAAACCGTTCCTGCACCAGTTGGTAAATCTGGGGATTATTCTGAATAGGTCTAAGCTGTTTAATCACACAGCGACGTTGGGAAGGCATTTGTGTATCTTCCGCCAAAAAAGTTTCCCCAAACCCACCACTTCCTAAAGTCCGAATCACTTGATAGCGGTTGTTCAGCAGCTCATGCATAAATTAGCAACCTTGAGTGCAAAAATCATGTTATGTATTTTACAACTTTTGCTCACCCTTAAACTCCGCGTACCTCTGCGTTCAACTCCGCGCCCTTTGCGTTTAAACTCCCCTCAACTCACTTTAAATCCAACAAACCCTCCTCCTTCAACTTAGGACTAAAACGAAATTGTTCCTGTAAACCCCGTTCTTTCAATACTAATAAAATCTCCGCCTCTACTCGCCGAGCAACATTTTTAATAATTTTCATTTGCGCTAATTCATCATTAGCAGGATGATGATACTGCGTGGATTCTTCAGGAGTCATTAATGGTTTAACATCGATAGGCTGTGTCCATTTATCCTTCTGATTTGTATTCCCTAAAGGTACACTACCATTTTCAGCAATCCAAGCATTTTCAATATTTCCTAAAATTGTGCGGCTAGGGCGTTCAATAGTTTGCACCTTCACCCAATAACACTTTTGAGGCTGACGAACTAAATGCTGCTTTAAACTCAAGTAAACGTCACGAGAATATCCGACAAATTGCAGCACTTTTCCTTGGTCAAATATCGCATATACTCCAATTTTTCCTTGATAAATTTCAGGTATTTGACCCTGATCATTAATGTAAGCAAGATACTCTAAATTTGCCAACTCCGGAATATTTATTTCTGTATTCATATATCAAACCTAAAAATTGCTGTTTGTCTATGAGCCATTAAGCAAGTTTTTTATAAACTGCACACAAACGACTGGGTTGAAAAATTTTGGCAGTAAACATGAAATTTGGGGGTACATTAATAATTACATAATCATCTGACTCATTGTATTTTTCAAATTCTGCTGGCATTCCTTTAGGAGTAGAGAAGCTATAGGGAACTGGCTGAAAAAGTAATTCTGTAAATTCTACTTCTCTAGATTTTGACTGTTGACAAACTTGTTGTAAAAAAGATTCTTTTCTCAACAGATTAAATAGAGTTGCTTGTGCTTGTGGTTCTAAAGTGAAACTACTATCAAAGTCTTGGATAATTTTAAAAGCCATTTTATTTATGGGTAATGAATGCAGAAAATTTTAGGAAATTAGCCAGAAAAATTTTATCAAATAAACCCATCCCCAAGCTGAGAAGTATCAAATTGCAAATACTTAATGCTCAAATATATCCTTAAATTGCAATAAATCTAAGGTAACTAAAGTGGGTAGAACTTGAAAACATTCTTGAGCAACTTGCCAACGTTCTTCTCTTTGCAGAATTTCTGTGAGCTTTTGCTGTACGCTGAGTAGGTAGCGGACATCATTGGCAGCGTAATTCAGTTGGATATCTGATAAGTTTTCGGCGTTACCCCAATCAGAACTTTGAGCGCTTTTATCTAATTCTATGTGTTCTAACTCTAATACTACGTCTTTGAGTCCGTGGCGGTTGGTGTAGGTACGCGCAAGTTTACTAGCAATTTTAGTACAAAAAACAGGCTGAACACGAATCTCCAAGTTATGAAGCAAAGTCGCCACATCGAAACGAGCGAAGTGAAAGACTTTCGTGATGTTAGGTGCTTCAAACAGTGTTTTTAAATTAGGCGCGGTGGTTTGTCCTTTGGCGATGCGAATGGCTGTAACTTTTCCTTCTGGGTTGCATAGCTGCACTAGACACAAGCGGTCGCGGTGTGGTATTAATCCCATAGTTTCGGTATCCACTGCGATCGCATCGGATTTTAAATACTCAGCCAAAGCAGCATCACTCAAGTCGAGATCCGTTACTTGAAAATCTTTTAATGTCATAAATCACTCAATCATAAATGCAGTGTCTCGTTAAAGAAAATACCATGAGACACTACACTATTGTTAACTCCCAATGGATAAAATCTATCTATCTACTGCGAATAAAAATTTGAGTTAAGTAAACTTCCCCTTGTGGATTAGTCGCTACACCAATTCCTGTGAGGTCAAAATTACCTTGAATATTTTGCAAATGTTCGGGACTTTCTAACCAACCATTGATAGCTTCACTAGCAGGATTACTATATCCTTTATTGACTGCGAGATTCTCAGAGGCGTTGTTGTAGTGGAGGTGAATCGCCGTAACTCGCTGTTCAAATCCATCATGACTAAAAGGGACGTTACCATTAGCCATATTTTGGCTGTGAATCCTGGCTTGTTGAGTAATATTTGCATTCAGGGTCAACTCTGGCAAATTATGAGCAACTCGATACCTATTAATGTCCTCAAAAATTGATTTTTCTAGGATATTAGTTTCAAAGTGAGGACTCAATATTGCAGCCTGACTTGAAGGAATTAATAACGGTTGATTACGAGTAGTTTGTTCTATAAACTTTTTACCTGTTGTGGGAGCATTCATTAATCCACTCGCAATGACAAGCGCACTTAAAGCGATGCCAAAAGCAGGTTGTCGGAACATAGCTAGTCACGTAATGTGTGTAATTGTTAGACTTATAATCTAACTTCTGCTACTCACAATATATAACAGGATACTCTGGAAAATTAATCAAATTATGGCATTTTGGCAAATGCTTTACAGAAAAATTTAGTGAACTATTGTTATTTAAAATCTGTGAATAAATCAGCCATAAGTAGGATGCGATCGCTAATTTGAAACTAGCCAAAGTCATTTATAATTCTAATATCCCAGCCATTTACTTAATGTCATCATCTCACAATTTAGCTCATCTGCATTTTATTCATCAAGTAAGCACAATAAAGCTATTTCGTCAATAAACATAATTACCCTAAGTAATCAGCCCAGTTTGAGGATGGACAAGAACATTTGAGTATAATTTAGAACTAAATATAGAACTAGAATGTTACAGTAAGCGTTTATCTTTACCCAAATACTCAGTGGAAGCAGCCTGGAAACCTCGTAATTGTCAAGGTTTTATTCTGGGTTTCTATCCTAGATATTCTTGAAAGTGGCTATAGGTTCGTTTTTTCCTAATCCCTACTCCCTGCACTCAAAAATATAATAAATATTCAAAAAATGTTAGATTTTCAGATATACTAACAACAGCATAAATCAATTTTTCACCTATTAAAACTCTTGCAAGAAGAAATAAAAAATTCATTCAAAGAGATTATTTTAGATCAACATCATTATTATGCCCAAAATTTAGGAAAAGCATATTTGGGTGATAGCCTAGAACTCATGAAAGCCATTACTCCAAATAGTATTAATCTTATCCTCACTTCACCACCATTTGCCCTCACCCGTCAAAAAGAGTATGGTAACGCCAGCGCTGAAAAATACATTGAATGGTTTCTACCTTTCGCCTACGAATTTAAAAGAGTGTTAGCAGATAATGGCTCATTTATTGTAGATTTAGGTGGCGCTTACCTGCGTGGTAATCCTGTACGCAGTATCTATCAGTACGAACTTTTAATTAAATTGTGTCGAGAAGTCGGCTTTTTTTTGGCGCAGGAATTTTATCACTACAATCCGGCGCGATTACCAACTCCGGCTGAATGGGTGACAATCAGACGTATTCGCGTCAAAGATTCCGTCAATGTAGTGTGGTGGTTATCGAAAACACCCAATCCCAAAGCTGATAACAGAAAAGTTTTAAAGCCATATAGTCAGAGTATGAAACAACTACTGAAAAATGGCTATCAAGCTAAAATCCGTCCCAGTGGACATGATATTTCTGATAAATTCCAAAAAAATAACCAAGGTGCAATTCCGCCAAATTTGCTAGAAATTGCCAATACAGAATCTAATAGTGCTTATTTAAGGCGCTGCAAAGCTAAGGGAATTAAACCCCACCCAGCGAGATTTCCCACAGGTTTTGCGGAATTTTTCATCAAATTTTTAACTGATGAAGGTGATATAGTCTTAGATCCATTTGCAGGTTCAAATACAACGGGTTTTGTAGCTGAAACATGGCAAAGGCGATGGATTTCTTGTGAAATTAATCAGGATTATGTTCAGGGAAGTGTTTATCGATTCGCTGAATAGTGAAAAGGAAAAATTTAGCATTATTCCCTCAAATTTCTCCATTTACTTGCATTTGATGAACTTGATCAGCTAATTCTTGACGGCTTTGATCATCAAGTTTGTCGATAGCTAACATTCCCATTAGAATCACCTCTTTGAGAGTTAAACGTGTAGAATGTGCCTGTTTCTGCACAATCTCTTTAATTATTGGACTGACACCAATTGCAGTACTAGCTCTAGCCACAGAATAAAAAAGAAACATTAATTACTTAGCCTAAATCTTAACACTTCCCACTAGTTTCTTGTCGATGTTAAAAAAAACTCTTGTTAAATAAGACTGTTTTATGATTCAGGTTTAAAGAAATTGTAAATTATTAAAGATAATCTGATAAACCTACTTTACAGAACTCGACAATCCAGTTAAATAACAATAATCATGAAACCTCAGTAAAATTTTCCTGAATGTAGCTGATGAGTGCTGTGATATGGAATAAAGACCAATATAAGGAAAGATAAAGCGATGAGGGAATATTATCTGTTGACAGTAGGTTTGTTAACAGGATTAGCAATACCAGCAGCAGCCCTGGCGCAGATATCTATTATACTGCCAGAAACTTCTAAGTTTCTGCGGAATTTCACGCAGGGTTCACAGGTGACAGTAGATGAAAACTATGTTAATAACTTTGAAATATCCTTACCAGAGTCGTTACCGAGTTTTACTCCCCCTCCATCTCATTTCCGCTTAATATCTGGTAATCAACTGTATCATCATAGATTTGCGGCTCTGAAAACTGGTCAGATTTATACAAGGATGAATAGTGATTCTGCACAATTAATGCGGGATGCAGCGAAAAAACCTCATCTGACTTATGAAGACTGGAAAAACTTATTAGCTTTAGAAGCGAGAGCCATTAGCCGAGGACAAGGTACAAATTATTTGGGTATCTTAGTTGGTGATTCTTTGAGTATGTGGTTTCCTAAAGAAAAACTTCCTGGTGGTAAATTGTGGCTCAATCAGGGTATATCTGGAGATACTTCTGGTGGTGTTTACAGAAGATTAAGGGCATTTTCTAGCACACGTCCCCATGTGATTTACATCATGGCGGGGATTAATGATTTACGCAGAGGGGAGAGTGATGAGGAAATTTTGCGTAATCATCGGCGAATTGTGCGGAGGTTGCGCCAAAATCACCCCCAAAGTCAGATTATAGTGCAGTCAATTTTGCCGACTCGCTTACCCGCAATTCCTAATAGCCGCATTGTGAAGATTAATAGACAACTTGCGGCGATCGCGGAAGCAGAAAATGCTAAATATCTAAATATATATGATTGGTTTACCGATTTTCAGGGAAATTTGCGCCTAGAATTAACTACAGATGGTTTACATCTGTCTGAGGATGGGTATGATGTTTGGCGTTCAGCATTACAACACACAGAATTGACTTTTTGACTTTTACTATATAGCTGGGGAGTAGGGAGTGGGGTAAAAGCCTTTCGGTGTCTAACTTTTATGATCGTTTATGTCCTAACGCGTATGAGTAGTGCTATACATCCCATTTGTTCAGGTATAGCAACCGCTAGGTGAGACAAACCGATAATTAAACTTTTATATTAAGTAAGTCAGTGCCATAAAACCAAACTATGTGAAGAAAAGTAAATAAGGCTCAAAATCTTTCTCCCCCTGCTCCCTGCCCCCTGCCCCCTGCCTTATTCCCACAATAATTATTTACGCCGACTTATTTAATTAGTTTCCCGCCTGGGATTTCCTGAGTTTGTGGAAGAGTTCCCCACTATAGCGGGAATCATGGTTGAGGACTGAAGAACTTGATTTAGTTTACCGCTACGATAACCTTCTAAGTCGAGGGTAACGTACATAAATCCCAATTCTTGAAATGTAGAGACTACTGCTGGTAAATCCGTAGTCAAGACAAAATCTTTAATTTGTGCTGGTAATAATTCAATCCGGGCTGTATCTCCTTCCGAACGGACGCGCAAGTTTTGCCAGCCTAGTTTTCGCAGATGAATTTCTGCCCTACCGACTCTCTGCAATTTGGCTACCGTAATCTCTTCACCGTAAGGAAAACGAGAACTCAGACAAGGTTGAGCGGGTTTATCCCACCAAGGTAAACCAAGTTGTTGTGAAAGTTGACGGACTTCTGCTTTTGTGACACCGACTTCCGCTAGAGGCGATCGCGCGCCTCGTTCTTTAGCAGCTTGGATTCCAGGGCGATAGTCTTGTAAATCATCAGCATTTACCCCATCCACTACATAGGGATAACCTAGTTGTAAAGCCAAAGGTTTGAGAGTATCGTGTAATTCACTCTTGCAAAAATAACAGCGATTTACAGGGTTAGAGGTGTAATTGGGGTTGTCCATTTCATGAGTGTGGACAATTTTGTGAGGAATACCGATGGTTGCGGCTTGAATTTTGGCATCTTCTAATTCTTCTGGTAACAAGGAAGGGGAAACAGCTGTCACAGCCAAGGCGCGATCGCCCAAAACTTCGTAGGCAATTTTAGCCACCAAGGTGCTATCAATCCCGCCAGAGTAGGCAATCAAAGCCTGCTGCATTTCCCCAAATAAAGCTTTTAATTGTGCCAGTTTTTCTATCAACATGATTTCCCAATTTGGGCAAAACCCATATTACCCAAGCAACTATAATCTTAACAAATTAAACTGATGGCTTTTTTGGTAATTGAATATACTTAGCGACTAAATTTGCTAATAGAGATAAATCCAGGGGTTTAGAAATATAATCATTAACTCCAGCCTCCAAACAATTTTCCCGATCGCCCTTCATCGCCATTGCAGTTTGGATAATTACCGGAATCTTCTGATATTCTGCTGCTTCTCGGAGTTGCTGCGCCAAGCTTAAACCATTGCCATCTGGTAGACAAATATCCATTAAAATCAGCATTGGCTGTAACCGAGTCAAAGTTAACCACATTTCCGCAGCATTCTTAGCCCAAGTCACCTGATATCCCAAAGTACCTAAATAGATACAAATCAACTCTGCATTGGGTAAATCATTTTCCACCAACAAAATATTCCGGGAAGAACTAGGAATGATTACAGCAGATTCACCTTCCTCAATTGGCTGTTCTCTTTCCCCATCCGCCAGGGTAAGTTCATCCATCCTGGGTATTCCCGCAGGTTCCACAGGTAAGATAATCGTAAACCGGGAACCGTGATCAACTTCCGATTCCACTTCCAGCCAACCACCGTGAATTTCCACCAACTTCCGAGTTACCGTCAACCCTAAACCAGTCCCCTCATGGCGATTAACTACTGTATTAGCGATTTGAAAATAGGGTTGAAATAGTTGCTTTTGATTTTCTGGAGAAATCCCAATACCAGTATCCCAAACAATAAAATGGACAAATCCACCTTTAGCTACAACCTCTAAGCCTACGCTACCTGTTTTGGTAAACTTCAGGGCATTAAACAGCAAATTTAACAGCATTTGCTTCAGTCGCAGGGGATCAGCCACTAAAGTTTTGACATTGGGGTTGAGTTTGAGGCGCAGTTGTAAACCTTTATTAGCGGCTTTCTCTTTCACTAGTGCCAAAACACTGCCACATATTTCTGGGACATCGATATTTTCCCATTCCACCTCTAGTTGATTAGCTTCAATTTTCGAGAGGTCTAAAATATCGTTGATGAGGGTGAGTAAATGCTTACCGCTAGACTGAATGATCCTTAAATACTCTCGCTGGTTTTGTTTATTGGGATCGTAGCCTTGGGCTAAGAGTAATTGGCTAAAACCGATAATAGAACTTAAGGGTGTACGGATTTCGTGACTAGTGTTGGCTAAAAACTGGTTTTTTAGTTGATTGGTGCGTTCTAGTTTTTCATTACAACTACTTAGCTGTTGTGAGTATTGCTGTAAAGATTGTATTTTTTTTAGTTGTGCTAAAGCTGCCGTACACTGCTGAATGGCTCGTGCGAGAAATTGGGATTTCAGTTGAGAGGGGAATGAGATCCGTGATTGTTCATCAGACTTGGGTGATGTTTGCGAGAGCATTAGCCAACCAATTACGGCGGTAGTCTCATCAGTTAACCGCCAGACATCATTTGGTGCTTTTCTCTCCAGATGGTGTAAATCTGGTATGGCTATGGTGGTGGGTAATTGTAATTGCAATTGTTCATTTCTCGTCTCCAGAACTACCAGTTGTGAGCATGGGGAGTAAGAAGCCGAGATGTAAGCAACTTGAGCCATTTTAGCCCGCTCTGAAAATAATGCGATCGCTACTGTAATACCATTCAAAGCTATGCTGATTTGGTTTACCACAGTTTGGAAAATCTCCCCTTCTGTGGTTTTACACTGTGACACGGTACTATAAGCAGAAAGTAGACAATCATTCAGGCGACTTTGCAACTGGTTCAAGCTGCGTTCTAGCCACAACTCGGCACGAAGTTGTTGCATTTTTGTTAAAAGAGTTGGTGTTGCATCTACTGATGAGTTGGGTTCTGGTAGGCTTGAATGTTGCTGCATTGTCAACTAGACCGTTGAACAAGTTGAACTTGGCACAAAAAAAGAACTGGATTTTATGTATATTAACTCACAATGGTCTGTTATTTATTTTCACCAATAAAAGAAAAATTATTGTCTAGAATTAACTTCCGGAAATTTTTGCCCTCAAACAATTTTAATTAAACTGATGTATACAGAGATTATTCAACTGATCGTCGATGGCATTGCTGTAGGAAGTATTATCGCTTTAGCCGCAGTGGGACTAACCCTGACTTACGGTATTTTACGGTTATCTAATTTTGCTCACGGTGATTTTCTCACATTGGGAGCCTATTTGACCTTGTTAGTAAATGCCGGGGGCATAAATATTTGGCTATCCATGATTTTGGCAGCCATAGGCACAGTAGCAGCGATGCTACTGGCGGAAAAATTATTGTGGTCAAGAATGCGTTCTATTCGGGCTACATCCACTACCCTGATTATTATTTCTATTGGACTAGCCTTATTTTTACGCAATGGGATTATCTTTTTTTGGGGCGGACAGAATAAAAATTACGATTTACCCGTCAGCACTGCTTTAAATATTTTTGGCATCAGCGTAGCCCAAAATCAATTGTTGGTATTGGGGTTAGCAGTAGTGGCAATTTTAGGGCTGCACTATCTGTTGCAAAATACCAAAATCGGTAAAGCCATGCGCGCTGTGGCTGACGATTTAGATTTAGCTAGAGTTTCCGGAATCAATGTGGAACAAGTCATTCTCTGGACTTGGATTATTGCCGGTACATTCACTTCTTTAGGTGGCAGTATGTATGGATTAATTACAGCTGTGCGCCCCAATATGGGCTGGTTTTTGATTTTGCCGTTATTCGCTTCCGTAATTTTAGGCGGTATTGGTAATCCTTACGGTGCGATCGCCGCCGCCTTCATCATTGGCATCGCCCAAGAAGTCAGCACTCTGTGGATCGGTTCACAGTATAAACAAGGTATCGCCCTGTTAATAATGATTTTGGTGCTGCTAATTCGCCCCAAAGGGTTATTCAAAGGGACTATTTAAGCAGCACCATTCCACTTCTACTTAGTCAATAATGTGGAAATAATAAGCCGCAACCAAAAAGTTAACAGCCAATAGCAGCAAAGCCCAAGCAGTACGAAAAGTGTACGGTGGTTTAGCGCCTGTAGCTGGAACTGGGGAATTTTGAACTTTAGCCATGAGTCATTCTCCTTCTTTATTGACTTTCTCAGAAATACCAAACAGTTGCGCCAAAAACTCAAATTCTTTAGAAATATTTGTGTCTTTGGGGATTGGGGACTGGGGATTGGGGACTGGGGACTCGGTATTGGGGATTGGGGATTAGGAACTGTGTATTAAAAATCTTTCCTCCCACACTTCCCACACTCCCCACACTCCCCACACTTCCCACACTCCCCACACTCTATCTCCTACTCCCCAGCATGATAAGAACTACGCACTAGGGGGCCAGAACGGACGTGCTGAAATCCCATTTCTGATGCTATTTTGCCCAGTTGATCAAATTCTGCTGGTGTCCAATATTTTTGTACTGGTAAATGTGCTAGAGAGGGACGCATATACTGGCCGATAGTCAGGCGATCGCATCCCACAGCCCTTAAATCCTCCATAGTTTCCATAACTTCCTCCCTAGTTTCCCCGTGTCCCAGCATTAAACCTGATTTGGTAGGAATCGTCCCATCAAGCTCTTTAACCATCGCCAGCACCCCCAGAGAGCGCTCATACTTGGCTCCCCGACGCACTGGGCCTGTTAACCGCCGCACTGTCTCCACATTATGATTAAAACAAGCTGGCTTCGCTGCCACAATTGTGGCTATCCTTTGCCGTTGATCTAATTCCCCCGCACCCATACCACCCCAAAAATCTGGTGTCAGCACCTCAACTTGAGTTTTTGGATTTAACAAACGAATAGTATCTATTGTCTTGACAAACTGCCCCGCTCCCTGGTCTGGCAAATCATCACGGGCCACAGAAGTCAGCACCACATAAAGCAATTCCAAGATTTGCACAGCCTCTGCTACTTTTCGCGGTTCTTCTAAGTCAACCGGCATTGGCGCATGACCTTTATCTACTTGACAAAAAGCACAAGAACGTGTGCAAACTGGCCCTAAGAGTAAAAAAGTAGCAGTCTTTTGACCATAGCACTCACCTCTGTTCGGGCATCGTCCCTCCTCACAAATTGTGTGAATTTGGCGTTGCTTAATGATACGTTGTACAGTAGACAGCTCGCTGGCTTTCCCAATAGGGCGACGTAACCAGCTAGGTATTGACCTAATTTCCGACTTTAAGGGGGCTGGTTGTGGCAAAGTCATAGACATCCATGCAATATCAAAAAATAACTTGGGGCTGATTCCCTCTGTACTACAGCAAGATTCCAGCCCCAAATATCACCATGATACAAATTTTATAAAATATAAGCACTAGTTTTTTAGAATACTGCCTTGATTGCCATTTATAGTGAAATATACTATTCCCTAACGACCAAAAAATTTGGATATAGTGGTAACACGCGCAAAATCAATCACCAAAGTCGTTATTTACACTTAAATTATCTGTTAGAGCAATAAGTCGTGGCAAGCAACAAAATTTTAGTTATCGATGACACTACCGTAGTCAGGTTAAAAGTAAGACAAATGTTGCCTCCAGGCAATTTCGAGGTATTAGAAGCAAAAGACGGTTTAGAAGGATTAAATTTCATCCGCCAAGAAAAACCCAGTTTGATCATGTTGGACTTTATCCTCCCTAAAATGAGTGGTTGGGAAGTTTTTCAGGAAGTTCAAGCACAGCCTGAGTTAAGGAAGATTCCCTTGGTGATCATGTCTGGTAGCAAGCAAGAGGTGACGGAAAAACTGACCGAACCTTTTGAATACTTTGAATTTTTGCTGAAGCCTTTTGACAAAACGCAGCTAATTAATGCCATTAAGTTGGCTATGGCTAAATCTAAAAAGCCTCGGTCAGAAACAATTCCAGGTAGTGCTGCGGCCACCCAGAATATTCCTGTAGCTGCTTCTCGTGTTCCAAATACAATAGCCGTACCTGCTGATCATCAATCAGGGAACTCAGCCGAAATTGAGCTAATGAATCAAAAAATGATCAAAATGCAAGCAGAAATCGATGCTCTCAAGAAACAACTCACTCAGGTTGTGACCTTTATCAAACAAAAAATCAAATAGCATCTGGAATGTTTTTATATCTACTGTCCCACTGCTAGTGGAGGTAAATATAGAGGTTTTTCAAAATAGAGAAGACGATTAACCTCAACATCTACACAGGTTAGCATATTTATATATTTAATAATCCTGCCAAAAATACTCTATATCAGGGTAAAGGCGGGATTTTTTAGTGAAAAACTATAATTGCTCTATCAACGAAAATATCCCAGACAACAGTAATAATTAACCCATTTTTGGGCAAACTAATTAATAACAGTCAACCCTGTCATACTTGCCTTACTACTCCCTAAGAACCACAGTATAAAAGCAGTCTGTTATATATAGGAATCACCGGACATGATATCATTACCGACCCCAAGCTACCCAATTCAATTCAATACTCAAAGCGGATGACTGTATTAGTCTGTTTATCTGCACTGATGCCCAAAATAGCAAAATACCATACAAGAGCATTTATACATATTGAATCAATCATTGGAAACTTCATCTAAACCCGGAAATCAAAATGTCTCTTATACCAGAAAAAGCTTTAATTTTAATCGTAGATGATGCTAATACAAATTTAGAAATCATCTCTAAGGCATTAACTGATGTAGGCTTTGCAGTTATTACTGCTACTGACGGAGAAAAAGCTCTTCAGCAAATTGCACACACACTGCCTGATTTGATTTTATTAGATGTTGTCATGCCTAAAATAGATGGGCTAGAAACTTGTAAAAAATTCAAAGAAAATTACCAAACTCGTGATATACCTGTAATTTTCATGACCGCAATTTCTGATACCGAGACTAAAGTTAAATGTTTTGGTTTAGGAGCAGTAGACTACATCACAAAGCCCTTTCAAAAAGAAGAAATATTAGCCAGAATTAATACTCATCTGCAATTACGATATCTGACAAAAACTTTAGAAAAACAAGTAGAAACAAGAACAATAGCACTTTCCCAAGCCTTGGAAGACCTCCAAAAATCTCAAGTACAACTGGTACACAAAGAAAAAATGTCTGCTCTTGGTCAATTAGTAGCAGGAATTGCTCACGAAATTAATAATCCTGTCGGTTGTATTTATGGAAATCTTGGTCATACTTCCGCATATTTCCAAGATATGATTAACTTGATTAACCTATATCAAAAGTATTATCCTCAGCCAGAGACAGAAATTAAAGAGCAAATCTCAGCCATAGACTTAAATTTTTTGCTAACTGATTTACCTAATTTAATTGCTTCCATGAAAGAAAGTGTACAACGTATTCGTAATATTAGTAATGGTTTACGCACATTTTCGCGTCAGGATAGCGATCGCAAAGTTTTTTGTAATCTTCATGATGGTATTGAAAGTACAATCATGATTCTCAAACACCGTTTGAAAGCATCAAAAAATCGTCCTGAGATTGAAATAATTAGAGAATATGATAACTTACCAAAAGTCAAATGCTTTAGCGGTCAAATCAATCAAGTATTTATGAATTTATTAGCTAATGCCATTGATGCTGTAGAAGAATCAAATGTTGGTCGTAGCTATACTCAAATTACCGCTCATCCCAATCAAATTCTGATTCAGACGAGAGTGAGTGAAGATACCCATCACGTTTTGATTAAAATCAAAGACAATGGCGTAGGAATGTTAACTGAGGTCAAGGAAAAAATATTTGAGCATTTATTTACCACTAAACCAGTGGGTCAGGGAACTGGCTTAGGATTATCAATTGCTCATGAAATTATTGTAGAAAAACATCATGGCACTTTAGACGTGAACTCAAGACCAGGCGAAGGCTCAGAGTTTCTCATTACCATTCCCATTGATGAAAGTTTATCAACTATCTAAGAAAAACTTATCATAATTAGATTGTTTGATAGCATTCCACTTTTGAAAATAATGTCAATTATTAACCTTATCCGAACCGTATTGTTTCCACTCCCGGACAAGGTGCAGAATTTATTGTTAAAGTTCCTATGAATAGGGGCGCAAATTCTTGCACCCCTATAGCGTCAGAAATGAGTTAAAAAGAGTACAATCTACAACTCTTCTGCTTGGTCTGTGGAAATGGAACTGATCTGAGTTTTCTCAATCGCTGTTCCTTGTAGCATGGCAGTATGAGAGATAGAATTGTTAGCCAGTGTAAATAGGGGATTGGACAAAATCCCGGCTATGGTAGTGGCAATTAAGGTTACTATCAGTCCTACTTGCAAAGGTCTAAATCCAGGCAAATTCCAACTAATTTCTGGATAATTTTTGACTACTTCAGACATTTCTTGGGGTTCTTTGACTACCATCATTTTGACTACCCGAATGTAGTAGTAGATGGAGACAACACTGGTAACTAATCCTAGTAAAACTAACCAGTAAAGTCCAGCTTGCCAACCAGCCCAGAACAAGTAAATTTTCCCAAAAAAGCCAGCTAATGGCGGAATACCACCCAAGGACAGTAAAGAGATACTCAAGCCTAGTGTGAGGAGTGGATCTTTTTGATACAAGCCAGAGTATTCGGCAATTTGGTCGGTTCCTGTACGCAGGGAGAAGAGAATGATACAGGTGAATCCACACAGGTTCATGAACAGGTAGACCATCAGGTAAAAGACCATACTGGCGTATCCTGCTTGTGTGCCGGCAATCATCCCAATCATCACGAATCCAGCTTGAGCAATGGATGAATAAGCGAGCATTCGTTTCATGCTGGTTTGGGCGAGGGCGACTACGTTACCCAAAACCATACTGAGAATTGCCAGGGCGGTGAATACGAATCTCCATTCGTCAGCAACGAGGGGGAATACTGTTGTCAGTAAGCGAATGGCTAGGGCAAATCCAGCTGCTTTGGAACCTACAGATAAAAAGGCAATTACCGGGGTGGGAGCGCCTTCATAAACGTCTGGTGTCCATTGGTGGAAGGGTGCAGCTGAGATTTTGAACCCAATACCTGCGATGACGAAAATGAGAGCAATTACCAGGCCTAGAGATTGACCAACATTAGCTGCGGCTATGTTGTTAGCGATCGCATTTAATTCTGTTTGTCCACCGGATAAACCGTATAGCAGCGAAACGCCGTATAAAAATATCCCCGTACTGGAAGCTCCAATCAACAGGTATTTCAGCGCAGCTTCGTTAGAGCGGGGGTCACGCTTGGTATAACCTGTGAGCAAGTAAGAGGAAATACTCAGGGTTTCTAGTGAGATGAAAATCATTACCAACTCACTAGCACCGGATAAAAACATTCCTCCCAAAGTTGCAGTTAGCAAAATGGCGATAAATTCGGCTAAAGCAGTACCACTCTGCTCAATGTACCGAATTGACATCAATATAGTTACCGCAGCAGATAAGGCTATAATACCGCGAAACACAATACTGAGGTCATCACCGATAAAGCTACCAGTGAAGGAGATGGGATTAGTTGCATCCCATTGGAGATACAAAGCTAAAATCGCAGCCATTAAACCTGCGATCGCCACATATCCAATCCAACGTGAGGATGTACGTCCCAAAATCAAATCCACAATCAAAACCCCTAAGAGGGTGACAATTACAATCCCCTCTGGCAAAATCGTTCCAGCATTCAGCTGGGATGTAAGATTAGCAAAATCCATGAGATATATAGGTTTTGACGATTAGACATTAAGGCTAGCTGAGTTTATTCTATCTATTGTTATTCCCCAAAGTTGTATTTATCTTTTTAGGGAGTGGGGAATAGGGAATGGGGAATGGGGGAAAAGATTCTGAATTACCAATCACTAATGACCAAAAAAAGCAGATCAGTAAATTACCGATCTGCTAATTATAAAATAAGCCTAAAGCTTAATAGCGTTCTGAGTATCCACCACTAGAGCGACTACCTCTGTCTTCCCGTGGTCTAGCTTTATTAACTTTCATTGCACGACCCATCCATTCGGCACCATCTAGAGCCTCAATCGCAGCGTCTTCTGCGGCTTCTGATTCCATTTCTACGAAACCAAAGCCCCTGGCGCGCCCCGTTTCCCTATCGGTGGGTAATTGAACTCGCTTAACAGTGCCGTAATCGGAAAATACTTGAGTGAGGTCGTCTTCTGTGGCGCTGTAGGATAGGTTCCCTACGTAAATTGACATGAAACTCTCCAGAATCCATTGATGCAGAGATGTTTATCCGGAGAGCCGCTTGCATTTATGAATAAAAACAAGATCCGTATCACCGAAATTAACTACTCCGATGACATCCTAACATACCTTTCCAGCATCAAAAGCTCAAATTTTGCATCTTATATGATAAAATTCATTAAATTTTTATATAGCACTACGCATACACGTTAGAACATAAGCTGATCATAAAAGTTAGACACCGAAAGACTTTTACTCCCCACACTCCCTACTCCCTACCCCACAGCTATATTTGTAATTGTTATAGCTAAGTTCTCTAAATTTTCACCTGGATCAATTTTCTCCCGCCTCAATTCTGTTTTTAGTCTCTCCATTTGAATTAAAGGAGTTAAGGTAAGGTATTAACGTCAGTTTATTCAACCTCCGGGGTATTTTGAAAACTTTATTCGCCAATTATGCCCCAGATAAGTTAAAGATTGAAATAGCTGGTAATTCACATCCAGCAGTCCTCTAACCTGTCTTCTCGGAAAAAATGCGTAATTAGTTTAGCGGATTTTGAACCGAGTGGGGAGCTGGTGTGAGGATGAAACCACAGCGTTAAGCGTAACGTTTTATCTTGAAATTTTACCGAAATTACTTCAATTTGACTGTTTAGCTCGGCAGCTACTCTTTTTCTTGAAATTTCCATGTCAACTCTCGTCATCGTCGAATCTCCGACCAAAGCTCGTACCATTCGCAACTACCTGCCAAAAGACTATCGGGTGGAAGCGTCTATGGGTCATGTCCGTGACCTACCCCAATCAGCTAGTGAAATTCCCGCCGCCGTGAAAGCGGAAAGGTGGGCGCAGTTGGGGGTAAATGTAGACGCAGACTTTGAACCGGTGTATGTTGTCCCCAAAGACAAAAAGAAGGTTGTTACCCAGCTCAAAGATGCCCTCAAAGGTGTTGATGAACTAATTCTGGCAACTGACGAAGACCGGGAAGGTGAAAGCATCAGTTGGCACTTGTACCAGTTGCTGAAGCCAAAAGTTCCTACCAAGCGAATGGTATTTCACGAAATTACCCAAGAAGCTATCAAAAAAGCTTTAAAAAACTGCCGCGATATCGATGAGCAGTTAGTTCGCGCCCAAGAAACAAGGCGCATTTTGGATCGATTAGTTGGCTATACCCTATCGCCCCTATTGTGGAAAAAAATCGCTTGGGGATTATCTGCGGGGCGAGTCCAATCTGTAGCTGTGCGACTTCTAGTAAAAAAGGAACGCCAACGCCGCGCCTTCCATGAAGGTACTTATTGGGACTTGAAGGCTAGCTTAGTCCAGGAAAAAACTCCCTTTAATGCCCAGTTGGCCACACTGGGAGGAACAAAAATAGCTACAGGGAGTGATTTTGATGCAGCCACAGGCAAAATTACCGCAGGTCGTAATGTCTTGTTGCTCAACGAAGCTGAGGCTTTAGCCCTCCAGGAACGTTTAACGGGAAAAACCTGGAATGTTAACAGCATCGATGAACGCCCCGTCACCCGTAAACCTGCACCACCGTTTACAACTTCCACACTGCAACAAGAATCTAACCGCAAACTTCGTCTCTCCGCTAGAGACACCATGCGAACTGCTCAGAATTTGTATGAGCAAGGTTACATCACCTATATGCGTACAGATTCCGTGCATTTATCAGATCAAGCTCTGACAGCAGCTCGTAGCTGTGTAGAACAACTTTACGGTAAAAACTACCTCAGCCCCGAACCCCGGCAATACACTACCAAATCTAAAGGCGCACAAGAAGCCCACGAAGCCATTCGTCCAGCAGGTAACACTTTCCGGACTCCCCAAGAAACTGGTTTAAGTGGCCGGGAACTGGCGGTTTATGATTTGATTTGGAAGCGGACTGTTGCTAGTCAAATGGCTGACTGTCGGCAAACCCAAATCACCGTACAGTTGCAAGTTGAAGACGCTGGCTTTCGTTCTGCTGGTAAGCGGATTGATTTTCCGGGATTTCTGCGCGCCTATGTGGAAGGTTCAGATGATCCAGATGCAGCTTTAGAAGATCAAGAGATCATTTTGCCTACTTTAAAAGTGGGAGATCATCCAGAGTGTAAAGAATTACAAGCTGTGGGACACGAAACCCAACCACCAGCTAGATATACTGAAGCTACTCTGGTCAAAACTCTAGAAAGTGAAGGTATTGGTCGTCCTAGTACCTACGCCAGCATCATCGGCACGATCATTGATAAGGGTTACGCCCAATTGGTGAGTAATGCCCTCATTCCTACCTTTACGGCTTTCGCTGTCACCAACCTCTTAGAAAAGCATTTCCCAGATGTTGTAGATCCTAGTTTCACCTCTAAGATGGAACAAACCCTTGATGATATTGCTACAGGGGAAGTTAAGTGGTTGCCCTATTTGCGGGAATTTTATCTGGGAGATAAAGGTTTAGAAACGTTAGTTAGAGAACAGGAAGGCAAAATTGATGCCAGTCAAGCCAGAACGGTGTTACTGGAAAATTTAGAGGCTAAAGTTCGTATTGGCAAATACGGCCCCTACATTGAAGTTGACAATGATGGTACTGTGGTTACTGCCTCAATTCCCAAAGACCTTACACCCTCTGACCTTGACCCGAAGCAGGTAGAAGTTCTCCTCCGCCAAAAAACCGTGGGACCAGATCAGGTCGGCCGACATCCTGAAACTGGTGAACCAATTTATCTGAAAATTGGTGCTTACGGTCCCTATGTGCAGTTAGGCGACAAAACCGAAGAAAATCCCAAACCCAAACAAGCTTCTTTACCTAAAGGTGTCACGCCAGAAAATGTCACCTTGGACATGGCTGTGGGTCTTTTGGCTCTACCTCGGACATTGGGAGTGCATCCTGACACAGGTAAGAAAATTCAAGCCAGTTTGGGGCGTTTTGGCCCTTACGTCGTTCACGATCAGGGTAAGGAAGGTAAAGACTATCGTTCTCTCAAAGCTGCTGATAATGTGCTGACAGTTTCGCTAGAACGGGCATTAGAGTTATTATCTGAACCAAAAAAGGGACGTGGTTCTACTAGTAGCAAGTCTAAGGCGGCTTTACGCGAATTGGGTATGCACCCGGAAGAAGGTACGCCCGTGAATATATATGATGGTCCCTATGGCCCTTATATTAAGCACGGCAAAGTTAATGTCAGCATCCCAGAAGGTGAATCGGTAGAAGATGTCACACTATCTACAGCGTTAGAATTATTAGAAACTAAAAAAAAAATGAGTCAGACGAGTAAATCCACAACTTCTCGACGAGCCAAGTCAACTCCTAAATCATCTCGCACTAGTGCTAAAAAAACTGATGCGGAAGGTTAGTTAAAGGCGGAAAATCAAAAGTCCATAGTTGCTATAATACTTGCTAAATATGGACTTTTGGCTTTTGGATTTATATGCAGTAGCAAACAGGGAATGGGCAACAGTTTGGAACATCCTTCATCTTAAGTCGGCATATTTGATCACTCTGCGGAAAGAAAAGGGCTTTCGGCATATTTTCTGGTAATGTGATACTCTAAAAAATAAGGGGAATCACAAAGCCTAATTCTGGCAGTAGCTCACTTCCAGAATGGGGGAATTTGTATCAGCCTCTGAATTATACTAGAGGTGCAAAAGCACGCCAGTTCTGCGTAGCTGCTAGTCAAAATATTGAGGTAGTATCTCAGGAGCAATCAGTTCAATGGACTATATAGATAAAGTGCTAGAAAAGCTGAAAGCATTGGCACGTAAACTCATTGAAGGTTTATTAGGACCAGAATGTGAGCCGGAACCAGAACTAATTCCTATTCCTGTCAATGAGCGATCGCGTCATCGTCGTTAAGCATCTGTAATAAATTGAACTTATCTTCGCCATTGATCAGTGTTTTAGTGCTGCACGGGCCAAATCTTAACTTGCTTGGAAAGCGGGAACCGGGAATTTATGGTTCTTTGGGTCTGGCTGAAATTAATCGCTTGTTAGAAGAAGAAGCTTTGAAGTTGCAAGCGAAAGTTATTCCTGTGCAGTCAAATCATGAAGGAGTTTTGGTAGATACTATTCATGGAGCTTTGGGCAAACATCAGGGAATTGTGATTAATGCCGGCGCTTACACCCATACCAGTGTAGCTTTGCGGGATGCGATCGCTGGTGTTAACTTACCTACAGTGGAAGTACATTTGAGCAATATTTATCGCCGGGAAGACTTCCGCCACCATTCTTTTATAGCGCCGGTAGCTATTGGGCAAATCAGTGGTTTTGGTGTGCAAAGTTATTTGCTGGGTTTACAGGCTCTGGTGCATCATTTGAGAAAATAAACGAAGTGAAATTTATTTTTTCTGAATATGCGCTATCCACTGGTTAATAGATTTAAAGGTACTTTGTTAGGGGCATTACTGGGTGAAGTTTTAGCCAAGGATACTGAATATCAGTATGATATTGGCTCTGATATCAGCCAAATACTAGTTATAGGTACGAAAAGTTTAATTGAATTGGGCAAGTTAGATATAAATAATTGGTTAGAGTGTGATCAAAACAAATCTCTTCATGTAGATACCACTGATGGCGTTTTGCCAAAAGCGATTATGGCCACATTACCTGTGGCTCTTTTTTTTCATGAAAATATGACTCAACTGCGGCAAAACTTGCTGTGTATGCAGGCATTATGGGGTGATGACTCAGTGATTAGAGATGGCACATTAGCAGTAGGATATGCGATCGCTCAATGTCTCACAGAAAAAATTAATCCTCAAACCCTCATACCGGAAATTATCGGCTTTATTGGCGAAACAACCACACTATTACCACAAAAATTACTAAAACTTAATGATTTGTTAAATGAAGGAGTAGGGTTAGAAACAGCACAAGCTCAATTCTGTCGAGAAGGGCCAGGAATTTATGCGATCGCTATGGGCTTTTACTGCTTTCTCAGCACCTGGGAAGACCTGAATTTGGCAGTTTTACGGGCAACTAACAAGCATTATATCGGGCAAAGAGAAACTGTAAATTTAGATGCACCAAGCATAAGTATCATAACTGGTGCTTTATCAGGAGCTTACAACGGCACTGCTGGTATTCCCGTGAAATGGCAGATGTTATTATGTCCGACTAATTTAGCCACTGGAGAAAGAAGAAATTTTTCTCAGGTGTTAGAATTAGCTGATGCACTTGTTGCTGTATGGTCAGGAGTGTATGATCCCGCCCTACATCTTAAAGATTACTCAGAGGAGGAATGTGAAAAATACAAACAACAGGGACAGATGTGTGTCTTTGCGTCTCCTCGCGTGATCCAGTCCCGTTAAGAACAAAGTATAACCTTACTCTGTAGGTAGCTATTGTGTGCAATCGGCTTCAACCAGATACCATTAGCGATGTTCTCAGAAAACCCATTACCACTGGGGAATTTCTGAGCATTGTGTTGTTTTAAGTGATCCAAGTAAAGCGGCTCCAGAGATCATGAAAAAGCAGCGATTTTTTAAGTCTTTTGACAACAACGAACACCAAAAACCAGAAATAGCACTCAGAACAATGGCAAAAACGCTCAGAATTAGGCGGGGGATGGATGCAGTGTGTCTCGGCTGGGTGCATTCTCGGCGTTCCTCTGTTGTTTTGGCGATCGCTGTAGTATCTCTTACAGGGGTGATGGGACATAAACTATACAATCAACCCCAGCTAGCAGTGGGTACTCCCGCACCAGAAACGATGAAAGCACCCTACACCGCTAGCATTAAAGATCAAGAAGAAACAGAAACCCAACGCCAAGAAGCCAGCAGAACTTCCATTCCAGTGTTGATGGTGGATGTCCAAAGAACTGAAAGAATCAACAGAAATTTACAGCAACTTTTGGATGAAGGCCAGAAAATTCGCACTACTGCCGGAGTTTTTCCATTTTTTGATACATCAGTAGTGTCCATTCCTACCCAGCATTATCTGCGTTCATGTTCGGCTTCAGAATGGAAAACCCTACTGATAACTTTAAAAAATACTGGGGAAGAAAAATCTAATTTATCACTGGGGCGAAACGGAAATAAACAACTGGGAAACATAGCACAAAAACTCCCCACAGCCGAGTATTTCCCTCTGTTTCCATCAGCTACAGGTTCAGTGATTCCAGAACAGCAATCTCTGCCGAATTTCCTCAACTCAGGAAATGTACCCCTGTTTCTCTATCCTTTAGATGAAAAACCCGTTAATATTGCCGAAAATACTGATTTTATTCAAGCAGTAGCGGAGCTAAAAGCTTATCGTGCCACAACTTCTGAGCAAAACTTAGATTCACTGATAGTCCAAACCTCCCAAGTTCGGCAAGTATACAGCCAAGCCAGAATCCAACTTTTAGGGATAGACAAGCCCAATATTAAGAAAGTTTACAGCGAGATTTCCCTGCTGAAATTATCAGATCAAGATTGGGGAGAAGCCCAAAAAGGTGTTCGTCAGAGTGCTAATCGGATTCTCGCTCAAGGTATTCCCCAAGGTTTACCCTTAAATATTTTACAGAATGCGGTGAGCCTGCAAGTACAGGAATTTGTCCCTAAAAATGCTGAACCTTTGGCAATTGATTTGTTGTTAACGGTGCTGCAACCTAATCTGAAGAATGATGACGAACAAACTCAACAACAAATACAGCAAGCATCAGATCGAGTCCCACCAGTCATGGTGGAAGTGCGTCAAGGAGATGTAATTGTTTATAAGGGTGAGGATATTACTCGATGGCACTTTGATGTTCTAGAACATTATCAATTAATTACCCGGAAAAATAACTGGCGACAACTGGCAAAATTAGCTGGTATTGTGACTATAGCCATTGGTGTGTTTGTTTTAGTCGAAAGACAGATGAAGTGCAAATTACGCCAGCGCGATTATTTATTAATATTGCTACTCACTCTAAGTATCCCTGGTGTATTAGCCGTGGGCTTACCATATACCTCTTGGAGCGCTGTGGGTTTATTATTGGGTAGCTTCTATGCACCTGCCTTGGGTACTACTGTTGTGGGACTGCTGCTGCTAATTTTACCTACCACTGTGGAAATCAGCATGATTGCGCTGTTAGCTGGTGGGACGGCGGGAATATTGGGTAGTAGTATGGCGCAAAAATTGCGATCGCGTGAAGAACTGGCATTATTAGGTGCGGCGATCGCATTGACTCAGGGTGGTATCTACCTGATGATGAAATTACTCATTGGTGCAGCATTTGGCGGAGGTTGGTATATCGTACTTCAGGAATCAGGATTATTTGCTTTGTCTGGTTTAGCTTGGAGTATTGTCGCCTTGGGCTTGAGTCCCTATCTAGAAAAAGTATTTGATTTAGTTACCCCCATTCGATTAGCTGAACTATCCAATCCTAATCGCCCCTTACTAAAACGACTAGCCACTGAAACCCCTGGTACCTTTCAACATACTTTATTGGTTGCAAGTCTGGCTGAGGCTGCTGCCAAAAAGCTGGGATGTAATGTAGAACTAGTCAGGGCTGGAACTCTCTATCATGATATTGGCAAAATGCACGACCCTCTAGGCTTTATTGAAAATCAAATGGGGGGTCCGAATAAACATGAAACCGAGATTCAAGATCCTTGGAAGAGTGCAGAAATTATTAAAAAGCACGTGACTGAAGGATTAGTCATGGCGCAAAGACACCTTTTACCCACAGCGATACAAGCGTTTATTCCTGAACATCAAGGCACGATGTTGATTGCGTACTTTTATCACCAAGCCCAACAAATGTCTCAGGAAAATCCCAATTTAATCCTAGATGACGCAGATTTTCGTTATGACGGACCAATTCCCCAATCACGAGAAACCGCAATAGTCATGTTAGCAGACTCCTGTGAAGCGGCGCTGCGATCGCTTAAAGATGCCACTCCAGAGAAAGCCTTAGCCATGCTTAATAATATTCTTCGTGCTAAGTGGCAAGAAAATCAAATGGTAGATTCCGGACTGACACGGCAAGAAATGTCAGAAATCAGCCAAATTTTTGTCGATGTTTGGCAACAATTTCACCACAAGCGCATTGCTTATCCCAAAATGAAGGCAGGTAAAAATGGGTAATAATCATCAAGACTGTTCTTTTTAAGGTAGATTTAGTTATGAAAATTGTTTCTATAAAAATTAAAAATTATCGAGCCTTTGAATCTCTAGAAATAAAAGAAATTCCCACCTTTTGCGTCATCATCGGAGCCAATGGTACAGGTAAATCTACACTATTTGATATTTTTGGTTTTCTCCGCGATGCCCTAAAAAATAACATTCGTCAAGCCCTTCAGATCCGAGGTGGATTTAATGAAGTCGTCACTAGAGGCAAAGAACAAGAAGATATCGAAATAGAACTAAAATTCCGCATGAAAATTCTGGAGACAGAGCGCACCGTCACTTATACTTTAATTGTTGGAAAAGAAGAAAAAGGACGACCCGTAGTAAAAAGAGAAATACTACGCTACAAGCGTGGCGAATATGGTTCCCCATTCCACTTTTTGGACTTTCAGCAAGGTAAAGGTTATGCGATCACTAATGAAGAAAATTTTGAACAAACTGACGAAGAATTAGAGCGCGAAGAACAACAACTGGAATCTAGCGATATCTTAGCAATTAAAGGACTGGGGCAATTTCAACGCTTCAAAGCTGCCAGCGCCTTCCGTTCACTAATTGAAAATTGGCACGTTTCCGATTTTCATATCAGCGATGCCAGAGGTAGCAAAGATGTATCCTATGCCGAACACCTCACTCCTACAGGCGATAATATGGCAGTGGTTGCTCAATATATTTATCAAAACCATGATGAAATTTTTCAAGCTATTCTCAATAAAATGAAAGAAAGAGTCCCCGGTATTTCTCAAGTAGAAGCAAAAGAAACAGAAGATGGTAGACTAATTCTCAAGTTTCAAGACCAAGCTTTTAAAGACCCCTTTATAGATCGCTATGTTTCTGATGGCACAATGAAAATGTTTGCCTATTTAATTCTGCTATTCGATCCTAAACCCCATCCTTTACTATGCGTCGAAGAACCCGAAAACCAACTTTATCCTAGTTTGCTTCACGAACTTGCTGAAGAATTTGCCAGTTATGCCCATAGAGGCGGACAAGTCTTTGTTTCTACCCACTCTCCTGACTTTCTTAATGCTGTTCCCCTAGAAAGTATTTTCTGGTTGACAAAAGACAAAGGAATTACCGAAATTTATCGAGCCAAGGATAATGAAACCCTGAATAACTTAGTGAAAGCAGGAGATTTACCCGGATATCTCTGGAATCAAGGCTGGTTTGAAGGAGTCGCTCCCTAATGAGTTACGATTTTATCTTTTTATTAGAAGAATCTTCTATAAAAAATGTTTTAAATGAAATCTTACCCAAAATAATTCCTGATGAAATTTCCTTTATTTGTATTTCTCACCAAGGTAAACAGGACTTAGCTAAATCTATACCAAATAAAATTAAAGCCTTTCAATTTAACCCTGCCACAAAATTTGTTATTGTTCACGATCAAGACTCCCATGACTGTAAAAAACTCAAATCAGAACTTTTAGAAATTTGTCAAAATGCAGGAAACAAAAACATACTGATCCGAATATAGGACTCCTATTTGATTTCTGAACGGATTTTAAGATAAACGCCTCGTTGGATAAAGATTTTAATCTCAGTATGTTTTCAAAATTCAAACCGGATTCCTATAGTATGTCATGAACTAGAATCTTGGTTTTTGGGTGATTTAGCCGCAGTCGAAACAGCCTATGGACTAAAACCCGAAAGTTTGAGTCAAAAACAAAATCAAACCAAGTTTCGTAACCCAGATAGAGTCAACTCCGCGAAAGAAGAACTTAGAAAGTTAGTTTCAGAATATTACCCCGGCACTCATTCTAGGATGATCGCACCCTATTTATCCTTGACTGAAAACAAATCTCGTAGTTTTCAAGTTTTTCTCGATGGAATTAATAAAATTCTGAAGGAGGGTAACATGACACAAAGCAAAATGCAAGAGCAGCTACCTACCCCCAAATCTGAAGATAAAATCTAAGCTTGAGTCAGGAGTAAAAATCCGACTTGGAATAAACCCACGATAAAACCCAATACACCGCCTAGAGTGACAATTGCCTGCAATTCATTTTTGACAATTCCCTCAATAGCCGCTTCTAAATCAGCAGGTGAAGTAGATTTTACCCGGTCAACAATCACTTGATCTATGGATAATATGGGAATTACCTGGGCGACAATTTTTTCTAAATCTTTTTCTAAATATTTCTCTAAAATTTTAGCTAACTCTTGACTAACAACTTCTAGGGAAGAATTAACCACAGGTGAAGTGCTGAGACGATTCAGTAATAATGTAGCGATATTTTCCCAGTTTACAGAATCAGTTAAACCTTGGATTAAATCACCACCACTAGCCTGAATATAGTGACGGACACTTTCCCTGGTAGTTTTTCGTAATTGCCTGACTGTGCCAATGGGCAAGTTTTGTAATGATAAATTTACCAGAACTTTCTTCAAGCGATCGCGCATTTGCAAAACTTGAATTAATTCTTCTAATCGAGCATTAGTAGCATCTTTTTCATCTAAGCAAAAAGTCCTCAACCTTGTCAAGGTATTACGTAAACCAAATAAATTTGCTACCACCCAATAAGTCCCACTAGTCTTTTCCCGAAAGCTTTCATCAATAGTTTGAATAGTCCGGTCTGTCAAAAAATCAATAACTACTTGGCGTAAAACATCTGGAGGTATAACTACCTGTAACAACCAATCAGCCAACCTTTGAGATTGTTCTTCACTCAGTTGTAATTCCAGTAATACTTGGTCAAAAATTTGATTTATCTGTGCTTCTAAAAAATCTTCGCGCCTGGCTAAAACTTTCAGCAATCGCGGTAATGATTCTCCTAACAAATCGCGCAAAATTCCCGCCACAATTTTGGCGCTTTTTTCATTTTTGTCAGCTTTGATTTGTTCAATAGCCAATTGTAATAACCACAAAATTGCTGACTGTACGCGTTCTGTTTGTAACAAACGCCGCGCCAGATTTTGCAATTCTCCTGGAGTCAGCAAAGACCCCATAATTGTATTAGAAATGTTCTTAGCCAGACGTTCCTGGTTGCGTGGAATCAATCCAGGAGTAAATGGTACTTTTCGCCCAGCTATATAAATTGCTCTGTAAGGGCGAAATAACATTTTAATAGCTATATCGTTGGTGAAATAGCCAATAACGCTACCCAGCACCGGGGGTAATAAATAAAACCAAACGTGAGACCAATCCAAAGTAAAAATTAATAAAATTGGAATTGATAGACGATATGAGTTGAGTTTACTGCAAAACTCTGGCTCATTTGCTGACTACCAACACTCCCATCATATCGTTCGCAATGGGGTAGTGTGTAGCTGATGTAAATCCAACTTGACTGGCTAACTCTACTTGCTCTTGTCCTGTGGGGAAACGATCCAGACTGGGACTAATGTAGGCGTATTCTTCCTTTAAACCCATCCGTTGAGCAATTGGTACAACTATATTATCTAAATACAATTGCTGAAAAGCCCGAATCTGCTGATTTCTAGGACGATGAAAATCTAGAATTGCCGCTTTTGCACCAGGTTTGAGAACGCGATGTAATTCTTGCAGGCTGCGGGGAATATCTGTAACATTTCTTAAACCATAGCCCATTGTGGCGGCATGGAAGTAGTGATCATCGAAGGGTAAATTCAGCGCATCGGCTTCTATCCAAGAAATAGACGGTTGGGGGTACTGATTTTGGCAGCGTTTTTCCGCAGTAGCTAGGAGGTTAGGGGAAAAATCCACACCATACACTTGTCCCCCGCTTTCGACATATCTGGCTAACCGAAAAGCTAAGTCACCACTACCACAACATAAATCCAGACAAGTATCTCCTGGTTTAGCAGCACTCCATTTAACTGTCATTTCCTTCCATATTCGATGTTGTCCCAGACTCAACCAATTATTTAAATCGTCATAAACTGGAGCAATACGGTCAAAAATATTCCGAATGTCTGGATTCATTGGTGAAGACTTGCGACTAAAAATATATAGTAGGGGACAGGGAACAGAAATTTAAAAGATGCTCCCTTGGAACTGGTTCCAGTTAACAGCGAGATTCGTCACTGAGTGCTGCTGTAAAGCAGATGGCTACTAGTTCTACCGATAGACTAATTAGTTTCAATTCATCTTCCCGTAAAGAGAAGGGTTCTTGCCATTGCAGGGATAAAATGCCTAAGATATTTTGGCGGTAGATGATGGGAATTACTAAATGTGCTGCCACACCAGTATCTTGGTAATGACTGACATCAGCTAGTTTGGGATCTTTGGCGACATTTAAGGAAACTTGCATTTTACCACTGGCGATCGCCTCATCTGTGAGTGGATCTTCAGCCAGCCAGTTTTCTACAGTATCTCCCGAAGAATAAAAACCTTGAGTTGCTACTAACTGCTTTTCCTCAACTAGCTGCAAAATACATCTATCGGCTGAGAAGCTTTGACTAAATACCTCAGCAATTACGGTCAAATCCTCTTTTAAGCTATGGTGTTCCTGTGTTAATCGTACTAAAACAGTCAGTAATGCCATTTGAGCATTAGCCCGGCGTAATTCTTCTGTACGTTGCTTGAGCAAGTCATAGGTTTCTGCTGCTCTTTGCACCACTGCCTTTAGTTCTCCTGGGTCCCAAGGCTTGGTAATATATTTGTATACTTGTCCGGCGTTAATAGCTTCGACTAAATCTTCAATATCAGTGAACCCTGTGAGAATAATCCTGACAGTATCTGGGAACTGTGGTACTGTTTTGCTGAGAAACTCAGTTCCTTTCATTTCTGGCATTCGCTGATCGGAGATAATTACAGCAACTTCCCCTTCTGAAGCTAATACTTTTAGGGCATTGACTCCACTATCTGCTTTGAGAACGTTAAAATCTCGCCGAAAGGTGCGATATAGTAAGTCGAGATTGTCTGGCTCATCATCAACCACAAGGATTTTGAGTTTTTTCTGTCTGGCTAAATTTGATAATTGACGGAGATTTTTCTGAGTGGCGGTCAGGGGATTATCCATAAAATGGTGACTTTGAGTATTAGTTATTTTGTTATATTCCATACCTAGATTAATGGAGAAACTGCCGGAACACTTGGGTAAATTCACGGTTGTAATTCTACATTTTTTCTAGTCTCTAGAAAATGTTACGATTATTAGAGCAGAAAAACTCAGTCATAGGAAAGGTGATAGTATCTCTAGTCTAAAGTATATTAAAATACTCTGTTATACAAATTTTCCTCAACAGAAATTAAAATTACAGCCCTCACGCCATAATTATGACTAATCTATCTTCTAATGCTCAAAATCCTGAAAATGCTTTAAATGAAGATGTAGTAAAAGATTTACTACAAAAGCTGCGGCAAAAGCAAGGTAACTGGGTAGAGTGGGGAGTAGCGATCGCCTCTTTGCAAAAATCTGGTTACAATCCCCAAGAGATTTTTGAGGAAACAGGATTTGAGCCAATTCAACAAAATCAGGTAATTGTTGGCTCTCAAGTTTATAATTCTTTAGAAAAAGGTGGTGCTTCAGAAGCAACGCGATCGCACTACGCTACTAGAGGTAGTGATATTTTGTACGAACTGCGGTTGCTGACTCACGAACAACGGGCGGCGGCGGCTGAACTGACCTTTACTCATAAACTGGATATGGATGAAGCGCGGGAAGTAGCCAAAGCCATTAAAGATTTCTCCCGCTTCCAAACTTTACCATCAGGTTTTTCTGCCCATCCTGGGGATGCTGTGGCTTATCAAGCATGGAAACTAGCACGGCAATATACAGATTTGCAAGAGCGATCGCGCTTAATTGCCAAAGGCTTACGTTTTGCTCACACACCCACAGCTAGGAACCAAATCGAACAGTTACTGCTAGATTTTACCGTAACTTCCCAAAAACCAGCACCCATTTTACCCTTCTATCGCTTTGAGTCAGAGGACGAATTACCCCGCATCGTCCCTGTAGTCGGGGAGTTACCACTAACACCCCAAGACTTACAAAGTGTGCCGATGGTAGAAAATATTCCCCCATTTGGTTTAGTTAAATTTGCCGGAGAACAAGCTTGGGTTCCATTACCCGGTTGGCAGGTTTTGTTAAATGCAGAAGATCCAGTGGTAATTTTGTGTAATAGCGATCGCCTACCCAACGCAGATAACAATCCGCCTAAACCAGTGCTAGTAGTTGTAGACCGCGACCAAAGAGAATGGGATGATTCTAACTACTTCGTTGTTGAACATGACGGTGAATTAGATTTTCAGTGGTTTGATACCGACCCCAAAATTTCTCTACTGGGGAAAGTAATTGTCATTGTTCGTCCTAAAAAAATCTTTGATGAATTTATCAGCAAAGATATCTGGCAAATTGAGGAATAATCCAACAATTAAAGTGGGATTGTCTGGCAACGATAAAGCTGGTAGGGAACACCTATGCGATAGTGATGGGTAGTATCTATCTGGCACATACTCTCCCCCGACAGCCCCACCTCCTGGGGATACTCCAGTCTTCTCATTCCAGGTGCAACTATCCATAAATTCATCTGCGATGTTTTCGGTATAGGCATTTCATCTAACCTCAGCCAAAAATTAGGCGTATCCACAGATTTTTTTAAAAAAGCAAAACTATCAATAACAGCAGCATTTGTATGACTTCTGACTTTTTCTAATGCCAAAGCAAAACTTAATCCCAACGCCACATCTTGATAACTGTTATATCCCACCACCAGCATCACAGGCACAGATGATTCTAAATTCATGTTCTGTGCAGTTTGTTCAGGTTGGAACGGTTTTTGAAAGACTAAATCAGAAATTACAAAAATGCAGCTGAGAATACCCACAAATAAAATTGCTAATTTTGCATGATGATTTTTGCTAATACTCGCTCCTAACAAGGCGCAAAAACTGGGATAGTAAACAAAGTTATAGCGGGGAATAATAGTGATATCTTTACCCAAAAAATAGGCGATGGCAAAGAATTGAATGAAGACAATAATGGTGAAACTAACTAAGGTTAATGTGGCTAAATGGCTGGTATCATCTAACCAAAGGATTTTTAAACCTTTCCATGCCTGCCACCCTAACCAAATTGCAAAACTTACCATCAAACCACCACAGATAACTGTAATTGGTAATGATTGATTTTCTACAGGTAAAGCAATCACCATTAAAATCCCATTCATTAAAGTTTGATATAGTGGTGCAATGTGTATAGTGTCAGGCAACCAGTTGGTTTCAGCACTCTGGAAATGAATCAATAGTACGGGTAGCCAAGGCATAAATGTCAGAATAACTCCAGTAATTGATATAGTTAAAATTAGAGAAACCTGGACTTTGTTAATAATATTAACTTTCCACAAAGATATTAATATAATTAATGTGATCACTTCTGCGATAAAAGCTAAAATAAAAAAGTAATGAATATAAAGACCAATACTATTAATAATTGACCATAATAATACTACCCAAATTCTCAAACGTTGCTGCTGAAAAATATCTTGCTGAATTTGCACTAGTCCCAATAATGCTAAAGTTATGAGCAACATAGGCATGGTGTAGTGGCGTGCTTCTTGGGAAAGGTAAACAGCAAAGGGTGAAATAGCCATAATCAGTGCCGCCATAATTCCCGATGCTGGGTAAAAACCAATGCGGTTGATACCATAAATTGCGGCGATCGCACTTACTCCTAATAAAGCAGGTAGCGATCGCAATTGTGCCACCCACTCTGAACCCAAAGGCATCATCCACCCTAACCACCTGTACATTCCGCAAAAAAATAATGGGGGGTGTGTAGACTGATTAGCGATATTTTCCGCAATTTGTTGACAACTAACTCCAGGCTGGTAAGAAAAAATTTCTGCGACACTTGCCAGAGGAAATAAAACATTTAAGGGTAAATCATGATAATTTTTTCCCAAACTAAAAATAGCTGTAATTACCTCATCCATCCATAAAGGTTTTAACCCTAAATTCCCAAAGCGCAAGACAGCACCCAGTGCCATCGTTCCAGCTAAAGCCAGATAATCTAAATATAATTTCCGATTTGCCATTTACTAATTAGGGCTTGCTGAATAAAGCCTACGACAGACTAAATAAACCTTTTAGAAATACGTTTTTTGATAGCAACCGCCAAGGATTTTAGGACATAAATTGCTCATAAAAGTTAGACAACGAAAGTCTTTTACCCCACTCCCTACTCCCTACTCCCCACTCCCCAGCTATAACTTTTAAACCTTATGTTAGATACTGATTTTACAACTAGTGTTTCTCCAGAATGTCTCCAAGGGAAAATAGCACAGAAGATTTTATCCATCCGTAATAGTCTGCGCCCAGGACAACAGCAGATGGCTGATTGGCAATCCGGCCCCTTGGCAGTTTCGGCGGTTCCTGGGTCTGGTAAATCTACTGGTATGGCCGCAGCAGTAGCGATCGCCATCGCCCGTCAGTACCAAGATGATAGGGAATCACGCCCCTCTTCTCGTCGTCAAATTGTAGTTGTGACTTTTACTCGTTCCGCAGCCACCAATATTAAAGCAAAAATTCGCCAATACCTACGAGATTTATCTCTACCTCCTACAGGCTTTGCTGTGTATACCCTGCATGGACTAGCTTTAAATATTGCCAGTCGTTATCCGGATTTATCAGGTTTAGAATTAGATAATGTCACATTAATTACACCAACTCAAAGTCACCGCTTGATTCGCACAGCAGTGGAAGAATGGATAACTCATCATCCCGGCAGTTATTCTCGGTTACTAGAAGGTACTGAATTTGACGGCGAAGAGACAGAAAAGTTACGTCGTCAATCAGTTTTACGCACAGAAGTATTACCAGATTTGGCTACTACAGTCATTCATGAAGCTAAAAGTTCTGCGGTATCGCCGGAAACACTGCGACAGTGGAGTCAAAGCACTAAAGATGAATATGGCATTTTAACCATAGGGGCGGGATTGTATGAACAGTATCAAAAATTAATGCGATCGCGTGATTTCATCGACTACGACGAGATGATTTTAGCTTCTCTGCGCGTCCTGGAAAATCACAGCGCCCGTAATATTGAGCAAAATCAAGTTGTGGCGGTATTTGAAGATGAAGCCCAAGATTCTAGCCCTTTGCAAACCCAACTGTTAGAGATTTTAGCCAGTAATGATGCAAAAGCAGCAGAAACTGGGCTTTTACTAGAATCTTCTTCCTCATCTCTCCACTCCCTAATGGATCTAGTGCGAGTTGGTGATCCTAATCAGGCAATTAACTCGACTTTTACACCTGCTGATCCGATTTATTTCCGTAATTTTTGCGGAGTGTGCGACAGTTTGGGAAAACTAGCCACAATGGATCAAGCTGGACGCAGCACTGGTATGATTATTGCCGCCGCTAACTTCGCTTTAGAACAGGTAAATAAATTTTATCACCACAAAAATCAGGGATTATTGCCCTTTCGTCCCCAAAAAATCCGTACTGTTAATACTAACGATCCTCAACCCAATGCGAACCCACCATCTATAGGGACTGGATTGGAACTGTATACGCCCCGTGATATTTATCACACAGTTGAATTGATTTCCCAAAGAGTAGTTGAGTTGTTTGTAGAAAATTCGGCAAAGATGAGCGGTGCTATTTTGGTGCGAGAAAATCGTCAAGGACGCTGGCTAGGAGAAATGTTAACTTCTGTGTGTAAGGAGCATAAAATTACACTTTATGACGTGGGAGAAAGCGATCGCCGTTCTCACATACCCCAGGAAATTTTGGCATTGCTGCAATTTTGCGATCGCCCCCATTCTCCTGACTATCTCAAAGCAGCTTTAGAGGTATTAGTACAGCGTCAATTGATTCCTACCCAAGACCTCAACGCCCTGGCCAGTGTACCAGAAGAATTTTTGTATCCCACCCCTTTAGCAGCACCCCAGACAGATATAGTCAAAAAATCCGCCCATTTATGTCGGAGTTTACTACGCGCCCGTTTAGAACTACCGCTATATCACTTGATTGGCTTTTTAGGCTTAACCTTAAAATACGATCAACCAGAACTGGCAACTGCTCACAAACTAGCAGAACGGTTAACTCAGCAAATAACTGACAATTCTTCTTTAGAAACCATACTTTCAGTGTTAAGTGAAATAGTTACGTCTGAAAGGTTTGAAGCTGTGGAAACAGAAGATTTAGACGAGCGTTATACCCGTCCCGGTCAATTGACAATTATCACCATGCACAAGGCCAAGGGTTTGGATTGGGACTATGTATTTATGCCCTTTCTCCATGAAAACTTAATTCCTGGTAAGTTTTGGGTTCCTCCCAAAAGCAAATTTTTAGGTGAGTTTACTTTATCAGAAGTAGCCCGCGCCCAAATTCGCACGG
Organism: Nodularia chucula CCY0103; assembly: GCF_963923915.1. NCBI lineage: Bacteria > Bacillati > Cyanobacteriota > Cyanophyceae > Nostocales > Nodulariaceae > Nodularia > Nodularia chucula. Next base: position 52,634 of record NZ_CAWUOL010000024.1, read on the forward strand.
CAATTCATGGTGAATCTCCTATCCCTGATGTCTCTCAGGCTTGGAAACAGGCAGAACATTTGAAAACCTCTGAGGAATATCGTTTACTCTATGTTGCTATGACAAGAGCAAAGCGCCTATTGTGGATGTCTGCATCAAAGCAAGCCCCTTTTACCTGGAATAAACCGGAAAATTTGCAAGAACAGCCGCCGTGTCCTGTTTTTCCAGCATTGAAACAAAAGTTTCCCGAATGTGTCGTTAGTTTGGCAACTGAAATTAATGAAGATTCAGGTAAATAGTATATAATTATGGATTGTGTCGAATTAAAGTCAGACCATGCCTAAACTCAAAACTCGTAAAGCTGCGGCAAAACGATTCCGTGCCACCGGTAGCGGTAAGATTGTCCGTCGCAAAGCTTTCAAAAACCACCTTTTAGAACATAAGTCTTCTCACAAAAAGCGTAGCTTGTCCAAGTCCACACTTGTACACGAACGCGATGAAGACAATGTGCGTTTAATGCTTCCTTATTTGTAAGTTGTTCAGGAAATAGAATATGACAAGGGTAAAACGCGGTAATGTAGCTCGTAAACGCCGCAATAAAATTCTCAAACTTGCTAAAGGTTTTCGTGGTTCCCATTCAACTTTGTTTAGAACCGCTAACCAACAGGTAATGAAGGCGCTACGCAGTGCTTACCGCGATCGCAAAAAGAAAAAGCGCGATTTTCGTCGCCTGTGGATCACCCGCATTAATGCCGCAGCTAGGCAACATGGTTTGAGTTACAGTCAATTAATCGGCAATTTGAAAAAAGCTGATATCCAACTCAATCGTAAAATGTTGGCACAATTGGCAGTTCTCGATCCCGCTAGCTTCAGCAAAGTTGCAGAATTGGCACTTCAAGCTAAAGGATAAGGAAGGTAACGGATGAATCACCGATGTAACAGATGGCTCGCCCTGAGCTTAGTCGATGGGCTAAAAATTAATCCGTTACATCTGGTATTATCCGCTACCCTTATTTGCTTGCTCTGCTTGTCTGGGGGATTGATGGTATCGGCTGCCCAAATGCCGGAAATTCAGCGTCGAGGTTATTTAAACATTGCCGTTAAAGATAACTTACGCCCTTTGGGATTTAGAGATAGTGATGGTAATTTACAAGGTTTAGAAATTGACTTGGCAAAACGTCTGGCATTGGATCTGTTAGGGAAAGAAGATGCTGTAAGATTCCAACCAGTAGCTAACCGCGATCGCTTGTCTGTAGTCTTAGACCAAAAAGTTGATTTAGCGATCGCCAGGGTAACAGCCACTGAGTCCCGCGCCCGGTTAGTAAGTTTAAGTGTTCCTTACTACTATGATGGTGCTGTAATAGTCACAAAAGATGCTTCTGTAACTCAGCTAAGTCATTTAGCAAACCGAAAAATTGCCGTCATCAACAACTCCAGCACAATTGCCCAAGTGCGTTACTATGTGCCGAAAGCCGAGTTAGTGGGAGTTGATTCATATCAACAAGGGCGATCGCTCACAGAAAATAATACAGTAGTAGCATTTGCGGCCGATGCCAGTGTTCTGACTGGATGGGTACAACAATATCCTCAATACCGACTTCTACCCACCAAACTATCCACAGAACCCTTATCTGTAGTCATGCCCAAGGGATTGCAGTACGATGACTTAAGACGACAAGTAAATCAGGCGATCGCTAAATATACAGCAGAAGGTTGGCTAAAAGAACGTGTTCAATATTGGGGCTTACCGTTAATCAGTCCACAATTATAAACTAAAAAAATATCTCCCTCCTCTCCCTAGTGTCCGATAATAGATATAGAAGTAGCTTTTAAAATTTGTATTTGCAGGCAATGGATAAAAATTTAGTCACTATTTATCTGTCAATTTTTGTAGGTCTGCTTTCATTTGCAGTTGTGAATGTTTTCCGCCAAATTTTCAAAACTCGCAGGCGTGAAAGTGCTTTAGCAAGATTACGTAAGAAATTGGAGAAAGAAAAAGGTACAGCACAAGAATATTACGAGTTAGCCAGTATTTATTCCGAAAAAAAAGTATTTTCTCAGGCAGTGGCACTATTTCAGAAAGCTATTAAAGCTGCTGAAGAAGAAAAGGAAGAAGACGAAGCAATTAGCGCCCCTATTTACAACGGTCTAGGCTATGTTTACTTTAGCCAAGAGCAGTATGACTTAGCAATTCGGCAGTATAAAGAAGCTCTAAAACTTAAACCTGACTATGTAACAGCACTTAATAATCTGGGACACGCCTACGAACGGAAAAAATTAACTTCTCAGGCACTACAAATGTATGAAGAAGCCCTAAAACTTGCTCCAAATAACACCATTGCTAAACGCCGCGCTGAATCTTTACGACGCTTAGTATCTGCTTAACTACTTCTAAACCTGCACATTGATCTGGGAATAGGGGTAATTGATTGTGGTAATTGTCTTCCGTAAATTAACCAAAAACGATATAACAGCAGATTGCAGGTAATTGTATTAAAATGCTGACTTTCACCCAACGTCAACCTCCTAATTCTGATGTCGTGGTCGCTTTCACCCTTGCACTCACAGCAGAAGAACGCACCCGCAGTCGTCATCGCTGGGAAACTGTAGATGGCAAAGTAATCTTTTTCCGTTTACCCAGAGGGACTTTACTGAAAGATGGTGATATTTTACAAGATGAAACCAATAGCAGTTTCATCAGAATTACTGCTAAACCAGAAACAGTTTTAACAGTTTTTGCTCAAACACCACTTTTATTAATGCGGGCTGCATATCATTTGGGAAATCGCCATGTACCCGTAGAAATCACTTCTAGCTATTTACGCTTACTACCAGATTCAGTGTTACGCACAATGCTGGAACAACTGGGACTAGAAATTACAGAGGAAATCTTACCGTTTCAGCCAGAATTTGGGGCTTATGGACACCATCACCCTCACTGATATCAGCTTTTTATACATATTGCAGCTAGCTAGTCCAGGGTTGCCGGTGGGAGCATATAGCTATTCTGAAGGATTAGAAATGCTCGTGGAAAAGGGCATCATTTCCGATTTAGGCAGCTTAAAGCATTGGTTACAAGCAGAACTACATTATGGCGCAATTCGGTTAGATGCGGGGGTGATAGTACGAGCTGAGAAATGTGCCACTATGGGCGATAGATCAACTTTATGCCGTTGGAATCTGTGGTTATCTGCTACTAGAGAAACCCAAGAATTACGGGCATCTAGTTGGCAAATGGGGCGATCGCTTACTCAGTTACTTGGTAAACTACAACCGGATATTATACCTTTAGTCAATGCTGTGGGTAATCCTTGCAATTATGCGATCGCTTTTGGGATTGCTATAGCTCATTGGCAAATTAACATTAAAGCGGCCTTGCTAGCATATCTGCATAGTTGGGCTAATAATTTGATCACTGCTGGCGTAAAACTGATTCCTCTCGGTCAAACTGCGGGACAAGACTTATTGTTAGAATTACAACCATTAATTAGCAATGCTGTATCAGAAATTCTAGCCTTAGAGGATGATCAACTCAGCTGTTGTAGCTGGGGTTTATCCTTAGCGAGTATGCAGCATGAAACACAGTATACCCGATTGTTTAGGAGTTAGAAGACAATGACTGCATTGCGTGTGGGAGTAGCTGGCCCCGTGGGTTCGGGAAAGACAGCCTTAGTAGATGCTTTGTGTAAAGCTTTGCGTCAGCAGTATCAACTTGCTGTAGTCACCAACGATATTTATACTCAAGAAGACGCTCAGTTTTTGGTACGTTCTCAAGCCTTGACAAGCGATCGCATTTTGGGAGTAGAAACAGGTGGATGTCCCCACACAGCAATTCGTGAAGATGCTTCCATGAATTTAGCTGCTATTGAACAATTAGAAAATCAATTTATGGATTTAGACATAGTATTTTTAGAAAGTGGCGGCGATAATTTAGCAGCTACCTTTAGTCCTGAATTAGTAGATTTAACAATCTATGTCATTGATGTGGCAGCAGGTGATAAAATTCCCCGCAAAGGCGGCCCCGGTATTACTAAATCTGATTTATTAGTGATTAATAAAATTGACCTTGCACCCTATGTAGGAGCAGATTTAGAGGTCATGAAACGAGACACGCAAAAAATGCGTGGTGATAACCCTTTTCTTTTTACAAATTTGAAGACTCAAGAAGGCTTGGGAGACTTGATTAAATTTGTGGCGTTACATCTATCTATAGAAGGATGATTACTTTGTAGGTTGGATTTAACGAAGGTAACCAAATTTTGAACGAGGGGTCTAATGAGCAGTGATTCCAAAAGTTAGTAGTGAGTATTCCAATTTTTTGGTGAAAAATGGGAATACATAGATATAAACTTAGTCAACAAGTTGAATCAAGAAATAGTCCTGAAGGCATTAG
>NZ_CAWUOL010000025.1:0-52081 GCF_963923915.1 Nodularia chucula CCY0103
CCCCTAGTAGTTTACTTCTACTTGTGTGTACACCGTAGCCTACAGGAGGTGGGGAACCGGATTTACAGTGAAATTCGGTTTTTAGGGCTGGAAACCCTTTTTGGATCAGGATGTGTGTACACGGTAGTTGCAAAGGAGAGGGAACTGGATTTTCTTGTTTCCACCCTTGGTAAAGGGGGATTAACGGGGGTAAAAATGTGATAAAACTTACCGCTAAAAACTTATCAAACAACCTCTTAGCGGTTGGTATATTTAAAGTTAACTTCTACATTCTAAAGATTCCCGCGTATCGACACCAGTCTGAGAATTTACTCCACTGGCTTGAGTGCAAAGTTTTTTAATCTGCGTTCCATCTAAAATTGCGTTAGTAAAATCAGCTCCGGTGATGTCAACATGATCAAATACAGAACGTAACATCATGGCGTTGGTGAATACTCCATCAGTTAAGTCTGCATCTTTAAACTGCGTCAGATAAGCGATACCATCGCTAAAATTTACACCATGCAGATTTACTCCCTCTAACAGAGAACCGTTAAATACGCCACCACGAAAGTCAGCATTGCTAAAATTAGTATTCTCTAAAATCACATTGGTAAATTCAGAACCTACTAAGTTTTGACCGGAGTAATCCTTAACTTCCAGTTCTTCACCGACTGAACGGGTAATGCTAGAAGAACTAGCAGCTTCAGCCGATAGGGGAAAGAAAAACAGAACCATAGCTAAAATACAGCTAGCCAGTAGTTGCCAATACTTCATAATCTTTTGTTAATAAATCTCAACAATTGGACTATTAACTATTAAACCTTACAGGTAGCTCGATTAGCGGTGGGAGTGTCAAAAACCATCACTTAGGATATATAGATAGTATTGAAGTGCGATCGCAAAAATACCTGTGGCTAATCAACAAGAAATCACCCAAACCCCAGCACGAACCCCTTTATATCAAAGCAGTGCAGCACTCAAAGCCCGCTTTACCAGCTTTAGTGGTTGGGAAATGCCTGTACAATTTACTAGTATTAGCAAGGAACATGAAGCTGTCAGAAGTACCGCCGGGATGTTCGATATTTCCCACATGGGCAAATTTACCCTCCAAGGTAAACACCTAATTGACCAACTTCAGCCTTTAGTCCCTTCAGACTTGCATCGCTTACAACCAGGTGAAGCCCAATACACTGTATTATTAAATCCCCAAGGGGGAATAATTGACGACATCATTGTTTATTATCAAGGTGAAGATGATACTGGTAAACAACAAGCCGCAATTGTTGTGAATGCAGCCACCACAGACAAAGATAAATCCTGGCTATTGCAGCAACTTGACTTAAATCAGGTAGAATTTCAAGACCTATCACCGGAAAAAGTGTTAATTGCCATCCAAGGGCCAAAAGCAGTTCAATATCTCCAGCCCTTAGTCAAAGAAGACTTGCAACCAATCAAAGCCTTTGGTCATCTTTCCGCCACAATACTAGATAAACCTGCCTTTATAGCCCGCACAGGTTACACCGGTGAAGATGGTTTTGAAGTGATGCTAGATGCAGATGTGGGAGTGGAATTGTGGCAAAAACTCCATGAAGCTGGCGTTACCCCCTGCGGACTCGGTGCGAGAGATACCCTAAGACTAGAAGCCGCAATGGCACTTTATGGACAAGATATTGATGATACCACCACACCCCTAGAAGCAGGTTTGAGTTGGTTGGTTCACCTGGATACCAAGGGTGACTTTCTCGGTCGAGAAGTTTTAGCGCAGCAAAAAGCTGATGGAGTAGAGAAACGATTAATCGGCTTACAAATGCAAGGGCGGAATATTGCCCGTCATGGCTACCCAGTGCTATCAGGAGGTGAAGTTGTGGGAGAAATTACCAGTGGGACTTTATCGCCTACACTGGGTTATCCCATAGCCTTAGCTTACGTTCCTACCCAGCTAACAAAGGTTGGTGAACAGCTAGAAATTGCCATCCGGGGTAAAACTTACCCAGGGGTTGTCGTAAAACGTCCCTTTTATCGGTCAAAAAATCGTGTCAGCAGCTGATAATGTGTTTTGAGTTACTCAATCTCAACGCTGGTTAATTACCAACCATAACTGAGATAACTTTGGGGCGCTAATATTTTCATCTCGAAGGAAAACTGATATGTCTTTTGAATATCCACAGGATTTAAAATACCAGGATACTCATGAATATGTGCGGCTAGATGGCGAAATTGGTACTATTGGCATTACTGAATTTGCTGTAGAGCAAATGGGGGATGTCGTATTTTTGGAACTGCCAGATATTGGTGAATTACTGACCAAGGGGGAAACTTTTGGCACTATTGAATCTGTGAAGGCTGTTGAAGACCTGAATGCACCAGTGACCGGTACAGTCATAGAACGCAATGAGGCTTTAATTGCATCTCCTGAAGAGGTGGCGGATGACCCTTATGGGGAAGCATGGTTATTAAAAGTACGTGTGAATGATGCAGATGAAGTGCTGGATAGTTTGACTGCGGATGAGTATCGCGCTTTAGTAGAGGGCGAATAGAGAAATGTGGGGATGGCTACGGTGTACACACAAGTGGATCTGATCCCCCTAAATCCCCCCTTTTTAAGGGGGACTTCCAGCAAATTTCTCCTCTTCTCTCTGTATAATTTGCAGAGCCAACAGATAATGAAACCCTGACAATTACCCCCTGTGCAGCTTGTTTCCTGCTACATCAGTCCCACTTATTATGAGTATTTGTTGCAAAATATGAAATAGTTCTGTTTGGAGTTCCACTTGTGGTATATTACGCACCTCTTCCCAAATCAAGCGACGAACTAATGCTGAGTCAAAGGAGTTCACAGTTGGGTAATTTTGTACAACGACACATTGGTCCTAACTCTGATGATATCCAACAAATGCTTGCGGTTTTGGGTTTCGATAATTTGGACTCTCTGATTGATAAAACAGTACCCCAGGGGATTCGACTACAAAAAAAGCTGAATTTACCACCTGCTCAAAGTGAGTATGCAGCACTGACAAGGTTAAAACAAATTGCTGCTAAAAATCAGGTGTGGCGTTCATACATCGGGATGGGATATTACGACTGTGTTACCCCGCCGGTGATTCAACGCAATATTCTAGAAAATCCTGGTTGGTATACAGCTTATACTCCTTATCAGCCGGAAATTGCCCAGGGGCGACTGGAAGCGTTGCTGAATTTCCAAACGATGATTATTGACCTCACGGGTTTGGAAGTTGCTAATGCTTCTTTACTGGATGAAGGAACAGCTGCTGCTGAGGCGATGAGTCTCAGTTATGGTGTTTGCAAAAGTCAAGCTCAGGCTTATTTTGTGTCTGTTGATTGTCATCCCCAAACTATCGACATCTTAAAAACTAGGGCTAAACCTCTGGGAATTAAGATTATTGTTGGGGATCATCAAAGTTATGATTTTGCTGAACCGATTTTTGGGGCTGTGCTGCAATATCCGGCTAGTGATGGCACGATTTACGATTACCGCGCTTTTATTGAAAAAGCCCATGCTGAGGGTGCATTGGTGACGGTAGCAGCCGATCCTTTGAGTTTAACTTTACTGACTCCACCGGGAGAATTTGGTGCTGATATTGCTGTGGGTAGTACCCAGCGCTTTGGTATTCCGTTGGGGTTTGGGGGACCTCATGCGGCTTATTTTGCGACAAAGGAACAGTATAAGCGTCAGGTTCCAGGAAGAATAGTAGGAGTATCAAAGGATGCTCAGGGTAGGGCTGCGTTACGTCTGGCTTTGCAAACCCGTGAACAGCATATCCGTAGGGAAAAAGCTACTAGTAATATCTGTACTGCACAGGTGTTGTTGGCTGTGATGGCGGGTATGTATGCTGTATATCATGGTGCAGATGGCATCAGAAATATTGCTGAAAATATTCACCGATTAACTGTAACTTTGGCGGCAGGATTGCAGCGTCTAGGTTATCAGATTAGTTCTGAATATTTCTTTGATACGTTGCGAGTGGACTTAGGTACACAGTCTCTACCAGCTATTTTGGCAGGTTGTCAGGGAAGGGGCATTAATCTGCGGGTTTTTGATGAGAAATCTGTGGGGATTTCTGTAGATGAAACGACGACAGTAGCGGATTTAATTGACCTCTGGCAGGTTTTCGCTGTTACTGATAATCTGCCTTTTACTATAGAAGAATTATCTCCATCTTCTCACGTACTCTTACCCCGTAGTAGTAACTATCTGACTCATCCTGTTTTCAACCGCTATCACTCGGAAACTGAGTTGCTGCGGTATTTACACCAGCTAGAAACTAAGGATTTATCTTTGACGACATCGATGATTCCTTTGGGTTCCTGCACTATGAAGTTGAATGCAACGGCGGAAATGATTCCTGTGACTTGGGCGGAATTTGGCAAGATTCATCCTTTTGCGCCACCGTCACAAACACGGGGTTATCAAATTCTGTTCCAGCAACTTGAGGGATGGTTGGCTGAAATTACGGGGTTTGCGGGAGTTTCTTTACAACCTAATGCTGGTTCTCAAGGGGAATATACGGGACTTTTGGTGATTCGTCGCTATCACGAAACTCGTGGGGAAGGACACCGCAATGTTTGTTTGATTCCGGAGTCGGCACATGGAACTAACCCAGCCAGTGCGGTGATGTGTGGGATGAAGGTGGTGGCAGTTGCTTGTGATAGTTTGGGTAATATTGATCTGGATGATTTGCAAGCTAAGGCAGAGAAGCACAGTCAGCAATTGGCAGCTTTGATGGTGACGTATCCTTCTACTCATGGTGTGTTTGAGGCGGGGATTCAGGAAATCTGCGCGGTGGTGCATGGTCACGGTGGCCAAGTTTACATGGATGGGGCGAATATGAATGCTCAGGTGGGTATTTGTCGTCCTGGGGATATTGGGGCGGATGTCTGTCATTTAAATCTGCACAAAACTTTTTGTATTCCCCACGGTGGCGGTGGCCCTGGTATGGGGCCGATTGGTGTGGCGGCACATCTTGTCCCGTTTCTTCCTGGACATTGTGCTGTACCTGCTACTGGTGATGGTCAAATTGGGGCGATCGCAGCTGCGCCTTGGGGTAGTGCTAGTATTCTGGTGATTTCGTGGATGTATATTGCCATGATGGGTGCTGATGGTTTGACTGATGCAACTAAGGTGGCAATTCTCAATGCTAATTATATTGCTCACAGGCTAGGTGATTATTATCCGGTGCTGTATAAGGGGCAAAATGATTTGGTGGCTCATGAGTGTATTTTAGATTTAAGGTTGCTCAAAAAATCTGCAAATATCGAAATTGATGATGTTGCCAAGCGGCTAATTGATTATGGTTTCCATGCTCCCACTGTTTCTTGGCCTGTGGCGGGTACGATTATGGTGGAACCGACGGAAAGCGAATCTAAACAAGAGTTAGACCGTTTTTGTGCGGCGTTAATTGGGATTCGGGAGGAAATCTCGGCAATTGAATCTGGGAAAATGGATGTTGAAGATAATTTATTGAAGAATGCACCCCATACTGCTGAAAGTCTGATTTTGGGAGAATGGACTCATCCCTATTCTCGTGAACAAGCTGCTTATCCTGCGCCTTGGACTCGTGAACATAAGTTCTGGCCAAGTGTGGGGAGAATCGATGCGGCTTTTGGCGATCGCAATTTTGTTTGTGCTTGTCTACCAATGGATGCTTATCAGTAAAAAATACTGAACCCCCTAACCCCTCCCCTTCTCAAGGCTACCGTGTACACCGTAGGCCAGCGAGGAGGGGAGAATAGCAGGTGCATGAGATATAAAAATTAGTGTATACCCTTGAATTTTTTAGGAGTAACCCCAGTAAAACGCTTGAAATTTTGCGTAAAATTACTTTGGCTATTAAACCCAACTTTTAAAGCAATTTCTGCAATATTTAACTGGGAATGCAATATTAATTCTTTCGCGCGTTCTACTCGACACTTTATGACAAATTTGTAAGGAGCAAAACCAGTTGCTTCTTTAAATAAACGCGCAAAATGATATTGACTTATTTCTGCTTGTTCAGCTAATGCTGCTAAGGAAATATGTTCTGCTAGATTCTGGTGGATATAATCAATAGCTTGCTGCAATTTATATTTGGTTATCCCACCCTTGAAATTTTGTCTAACTGCTTTTCGACCAGAGTAATGCTGCAATAAATATGCCGCTAAAGCTGTCATCATTGACTCAGCGTAAAGAGAGCTTCCTTGTGGGTTTGTTTGTAATATATTTTTTAATGCCAAACAAATCTGGTAAATTAATGGGTCAGGTTTATCAAAATGAGGTACTAATTCTACTTTATCAGGGTCAATTGATTCGTAAGCAACACGAGCAATAATAGATGGATTAAGAATTATAAATGTACAATTACCTGCTTGGTTACAAGCTAGTTTATGGGGTGTATAAGCAGGAATAATGGCGACTTCTCCTGTACTAACTGAAGTTTCTTGTCTTTTGTTTTCAAATACTCGCTCTGATTTAGCTACTTGGGTCAGTTCGCTAACATCAATTAAATGCTCTATATAAGAATGTTCAACACTTTCCCAAGCTGGTAAGCTGTTATGTAGAAGTTGGATACCTTTCCAGCCTCTATTAAGACTGGAATATACTGGTTGGCAAGGTAAAATCTTTAAAATATCTTTTTCTTTTTTCAAATCAATAATTTTAGACTCGTTTTTTGGCATCACCTTTACCCGATTTTTTCTGGGATTTTGGGTCTAATGGAAGCGTTGAATATCATGAAATTATCTACTGTGATTTAAAATTTATTATGCTGTATATGAAAGAAGCAAAATCCAAAATGGTTAAGTTTTATTTTTCGATAACAACTTGCGAAAACGCCAGATAAAACATCCTGCGGAAATTGCGACACCTATTGACTGTCCCAACCACAAACCTGTACCACCAAAACCGAGGTGAAATCCCAGAATATAACCCCCAGTTAAACCAATTCCCCAAAAAGATATTAAGCTTAAAATGACTGGTACGCGAGTATCTTGTAATCCTTGCAATGCTCCATAAGTAGTTTTTTGTACGCCATCTAAAATTTGTGCAAAAGCTGCGACTGTTAATATTGGAGTTGCAAGGGCTAACAATTTAGCATTTTCTGGATTGTTGATATCTAAGAAAAGCCCAATAACTTGTTGTGAATGAGTTAACAGCACTATTGCCATTAATGTCATGAATATTGCTGCACTGGAGATACTAACATAACCTGCTCTGAGTATGCCTTCAAAGTTTTTCTGTCCCAACCATTGACCGACGCGAACTGTTGCGGCAAAGGACATCCCCAAAGGTACCATGTAAATTACCATTGTTGTTTGCAAAACAATTTGATGAGCTGCCAGTACATCGGTTCCTAATATACCCATGAGATAAGTAATAACCGCAAACAATCCACTTTCTAAAGCTGTAGCAATCCCTATCGGTGCGCCAATCCAGAGTAATTCTCGGATGATTGTTAGTTTAATGCGATGTAAATTTTGAAATATTTGATAATTTTTAAGTCTCTTGTGTTTGAGGACATAAATTACTAAAGCCAAAAACATGAGCCACTGAGCAAGAGCGCTTGACAAAGCTAAACCCGCTAATTCCATTCGAGGAAAGCCAAATCTACCATATCCTAAAGTGTAATTTCCAGTAATATTAAATAATGTTCCTCCAATGACGATTGCCATCACCGCACGAGCTTGAGAAAGTCCGGAGACAAAGCTCCGCAGCATTGCAAATCCCACGACTGGAAATAATCCCCACAATATTATATCTAGGTAGCTCTTGGCTAAGTTAACGATATTGACTGCTTGCCCAAATTTAAGCATAAAACCATCTATGTGCCTAATTAAGAACATTGTTGGCAGAGCAATTAACAGTGATAACCATAATCCCTGTTGTCCTAATGCAGAAACGCGCTTTTTATTACCTTCACCGTGAGCTTTAGCTACAAGAGGGCTAATTCCCATCACAACACCACTTGCTGTGTAAGATAGCACAAGAAAAGTTAGGGAAGCTAAACCACCCGCAGCGAGAGCTTCTTGTCCTAATCTACCCATCATTACTGTGTCTACAAAACCCGTTATTGATTGTGCTACTTGAGCGGTTGCTAAGGGTACTGCTAGTTGGATAAATTCTCGGATTTCTGTTTTTAAGTTGGATTTTAGAGACGTTAAACTCATAATTCGGTAAATGGTAACTGGCTATTATTTTGAAATAGATGATTATTTCAATGGGTTTTATATATTTATAAATAAATGATGTTGAAGAGAAAAATCTTTCAGTTTCTTGCGTGAGTATAAAAATCTTGCTATTTTAATGGGTTGGTACAACAGTTTTATTCTTGGGGGTGGGTTTGACGGGCGGTGTGGTATGAATGATTGCATGGGGATTGATATCATTAAAGCCTACTCGCCACTCCTTATTCACTGCATAATGACTGAATCTCACTCGTCTTTACCAGAACCAGAGCCTTTACCCAGAGAAGATTTTGAGGGTATTAATGGTGAACATCACTTAACTCCGGATGCACTAGCTGCACAGGAATCTATAGCGACAATTGCTTCTTTGCAATCTCCGCAAAATAAAACTGCTTTACAACAAGCCCATTCTCAGATTCAGCAATACACTGTTACTAAATTCACAGTCAAGCCGAGAGCTTTAGTTTTAACTGTGGTGGCGATCGCCATTACTGGCGTAGGACTGATCATCAATAACTGGGTTATCGGCCTGTTGGGAACGCTGATGACTTTGGCGTTATCTCTGACAATGTTGTTACCGTGGTGGCAATATGTGGTACAACAGTGGTTTTCGTCCCAAGATAGAACGCTGTTCGTGGCTTCTGTGGGGCTAATAGTGGGGATAATCGGTTTATTTCAGTTTACTAGTTTGGGCGATCGCTTACAGCTGTGGGTGAAGCAAATCGGCTGGGAGGCTTCCGGTACTTTAGCAGAATGGTTTGGGGCTTTAGGGCAAATTTCTATTGCGATTGTTGCTGTCTATGTCGCATGGCGACAATATGTGATTTCTAAAGACTTGACAATTCAGCAAAATCTGCTCACAGTTCAGCAAAATATTATTACCCAGCAGCAAACTATCGATTCCTATTTTCAAGGTGTCTCAGATTTAGTATTAGATGAAGAAGGATTATTAGAGGATTGGCCGCAAGAACGGGCGATCGCCGAAGGACGTACAGCAGCTATATTTAGCAGTGTAGATGGTAGTGGTAAGGCAAAAATAATCCGTTTTCTCTCCCGTTCTAAATTACTTACTCCTTTAAAGCGCGATCGCCGTTTAGGTAGAGCCATTCTCGATGGTATGGGGGGTTATGAAGAAGACCGCTTAGATGGTGTACGGGTAATAGATTTAGGGGTGATGTTAGCCGCCGCAGACCTATCTAGTAACGATTTGCGGTGGACTGACCTGAGTGAAGCTAATCTGGTTCGTGCTAATCTCAGCAATTGTGATTTAGTCAAAGCTAACCTGGCTCGGACTATCCTATACAGTGCTAATCTCCGTGGGGCTGATTTGAATGGGACTCGTTTTTTTTATGGTTCAGTGGCCACAGCATCCCCCCGCAGTCGCAACGAAGTACCAAACTATGAAACTGGCGAATACACTGGCGCTGTCGTAGAGAATGCTGATTTCAGTGATGTCCAGCGTCTACCTGAAATCACGCGTCAGTATTGTTGTGCTTGGGGGGGCGAAAAAACTCGCGCCACGATTCCCGGCGGTTGTGAGGGTATTCCTAATAAATTGGGAAGATGATGACGGTCTGGAGAATCTTTATTTTACGTTAACTCAAAATTGCTGTTTGTAATCGTAATGACTAGCTCTATGCCATCTAAATTATTTTTTTTCATCATATTTTCGCTCTGAAAATGTAAGTATACCCATAACTCTTGTAATATCACAATTTGTAAAAATAACTAACTTTTTGTTAGATGATGATACGCGATGGATAAATATTTTGCTATCTTTGGTTTTATCTAGCTCCTTCAGTAGCTTGTTAAATCCTCTGATTTTGCCTGACAGTGAAGACGGTAATCCCGCACGAAGACTATAGATGTCGAATACTTGTTTTGTACAGACTGTACAAGATTTTATAGAAGGGGCAGTTTCATTATACAAAAGACTTTCGTATCTTTCTAATTCCTCGCCTTTTAAATAATCAGATACAAGACTTTTAAGTTTATTCCACATAGTTACCCTCTAAGGTGTTACAGCAGTTTGAGATCAAACCCGCCACAAAAATAAATCGCAGAATAGAGTCTGGTAAGTAAGTCGGTGCAGTAAAACCAAACTATGTAAACAAAAGTAAACAAGGGTCAAACTCTTTCTCCCCCTGCTCCCTGCCTGATTGCAAGCCCTAATTATTTACGCCGACCTACTTAATGGGTTTGATCATGTCTATCTGTGGCACGGTTTCCGCCAGGGTCAATATTTCTACGCCATCCTCAACTCAAAGCTGCTTGTAGTTGCTGTTCTAAAGAAACTAAGTCTACCCCCAGATTTTGCAAAACCTGAATTGCTACTCCTTGTCCGATATTTCTTGCACCTTCACGGAGAATACCCAACAGCAAATGCTCTGTACTAATGTAGTTGTGATCAAGTTTTTGAGCTTCTGCAACCGATAGTTCCAACGCTTGCTTGGCTCTGGGAGTAAAGGGAATATCTACAGGTGTCAGTTTGTTACCTCTACCAATAATTTTTTCTACCTCTATCAGCGCATTTTCTAAGTTTACGCCCATAGAGTTGAGAATCTGGGCAGCATTACTACCTTCACTGACTAATCCCAATAAAATTTGCTCTGTGCCAACATATTGATGACTTAAGCGGCGGGATTCACTTTGAGCTGTACTAATAACGGCGATCGCAGAAGTGTTGAATCTCTCAAACCCTTTGAGATAGAACTTCTCAGACATTAACCCAAAGAGTCTTTCAAAAATAGATGCAAAAAATTTTTCAATCATAAACCCTTCCTGCATGAATGTATGATCAAATGATTCCGGGATGCGATCGCGCTTGGTTTTGCCTGTAGTCAAAAATGACAACAAATCCTCCATTGTCTCAGCATTTGCTGAATACCACAGAAATTGTTTATCTTTTTGGCAAGTGACTAATCCCTCATTTCGCAACTTTTCTAAATGGTGTGATAACGTTGAGTTCGGGATTTTCAGCTTCTCCTGAATCTCACCTACTGTCATTCCCTCTGGGTAAGTTGCAAACATCAATCGCATAATTTCCAATCGAGATTCTGACCCCAGTGCAGCAAAAATGTCTGCATACTGCGCTGTGTTTTTTTGATCTAACTTTTTCATATTTCTAGAATAATCGAAATAAAAGCTAGTGTCAAACAGAGCCTAAAAACTTAATTAGCTGAATGTGCAGATTCTTTAACTGTTAGGCCATAAGTCCCCCGCTAAATTTGGTCATCAGAATCAGTGATGAGATATTAAGAAGAATTTTTTTACCATGACTAAGACCACCCGTCCCTTTACTCCCAATTGGGTATCTTCCCCTGGTGATGCGATCGCGGATTTCTTAGAAGAGCGTGATTGGACACAAGCACAGTTAGCAGAGCGTTTAGGCTATAGTATCAAACATATCAGTTTGCTAATTAACGGCAAAGCACCTCTTAATGAAGAAACAGCCCTGAAGCTAGAACGGGTTGTGGGGAGTACAGCAGCATTTTGGCTCAGATATGAAGCTCAATATCGCGCTGCTTTAGCCAAGAAGGAAGAAGAAAACCGCGTAAATAATTATTGCAATCGGGCAGAGCGGGGAGCAGGGTGAGAAAGAGTTTGAGCCTTGTTTACTTTTCTTTACATAGTTTGGTTTTACTGCACCGACTTACTTAATCAGCCAGGGTCAATATTTCTACACCATCCTCTGTGACAGCTAAAGTATGCTCACATTGAGCCGACAGTTGGCGATCGCCAGTCACAGCTGTCCAACCATCGCTGAGAACCTCCACTTCCCAAGTACCCTCATTAATCATCGGCTCAATAGTGAATACCATTCCTGGTCTGAGACGTTTACCTTTGCCCCGTGTACCATAATGGGGAATATCGGGCGCAGTGTGGAAAATATTACTAATACCGTGTCCCACAAAGTCCCGCACCACAGAAAATCCTTGGGATTCGGCATACTCTTGAATAGCTGCACCAATATCACCAATTTTTGCCCCTGGCTTAACTTCAGCAATCCCCAAACGGCGACATTCTTCAGTTACTTCTACCAACTTCTGGGCTTTGGGGGAAGGAGTCCCCACTAAAAAGGTTTTAGATGTATCACCGTGGTAGCCATCCACAATCAATGTCACATCAATATTGATAATGTCCCCATCCTTAAGAATTTGTCTGGCGTTAGGAATACCATGACAAACTACCTCATTTACACTGGTACAAATTGACTTGGGGTAGCCTTTGTAACCCAGAGGTGCGCTTTTGGCTCCGTGTGCTTGTGTCCAACGTTCCGCCTCATCATTCAATTGCAGAGTTGTGACTCCTGGCTTCACCATTGGCTCTAGGTGCTGTAAAAGTTGCGCCGCCAAGCGTCCGGCTTGACGCATTTTTTCCAGTTCCCGTGTAGATAAAATTACAATTGGTTCAGTTTTCATAAATGGGTTTCGCCAGTATCGCTCATAAATATAGTTAAACCTGTCTCTGCCGCTATGTGAATAGCATCAGCAACCTTGAGAGCATATAAACTTGCCTCTGCGGTGACATACAAAGCAGTGCCATGAAAAAGATGATCTAACACCATAGTTGTATCTTTAGCAAATAAACCCCGACGGGTTCCAACCTCTATGGGTGTTGTTTTCCCAGACTGGATTAACATTCCTTTGTCGCCATCAAAAATTAGACCACCGTTTTCGCCGTGAACTTCAAATTTACGCTCTGGTTGCCACAGGGTTTCACCTTTACCATAAACCACTTGTGCTAACAGTCCATTTTCAAAACACAGTTGACTGATGCAAAAACAAGTTTGATAGTAATCTGATTCTATTTCCCAATAGCGCTGATGACAGTTAACGGCAAAGACTTTACCAAATAAATCGGTGAGACGATGTAATCTGGACAGTGCGCCAATTAACGGAAAACCAAACAAATCATGGTTATAAGTCCACTTCCGGGGTGCGGGATGCTGAGGATTGATGGTGCTGTAGCGAACATAAAAAATCTCGCCAACTTGGGGTAAGTTTTGCTGTAAGGCTTGATGTAAACCACCCAAGAGTTCGATGTGTTCTACGTGTAAGAGTTTATTTTGGGATTTAGCTAAGGCGATTAATTCCTCAGCTTCTTTAACATCTACAGATAGGGGATATTCAACAATTACGTGTTTACCTTGTGTCAGTGCTGCACGGGCGATCGCACCATGATCGCGGTTAATTGTAGAAATCACCACCAAATCAATATCTGAGCGCTGTACTAGTTCTTCCCAGGAAGTTAACGCTGCTGTTTGATATTGTTGGGCAAAGGCTGCTGTATTTTCTGGCTGATGACCTGCGATCGCTACTAGATTTGTACGTTGATCAGCAACCAATGCCTCAGCCCTATGTTTTGCTGCATATCCAGTCCCCACTAACCCTACACGCACTTTTCCTGTTTCCAAAGCTGCTTCTGAATTATACATGATTCTCACCAGTTCTGTTTATCACATCCCACCCTGAGAATAGGGGAAATTCTCCCTTGTTCTCTACCAAGATTTAATACATAAATTAAACTTATGATTATTTAATAACTCAACTTCATTACTAATCGCGGTGAATTTCTAGTTAAAACCTGTAATTTTTCTCGTAGTATCAGAATTGAAGCAAATAAAAACTAGTGGCTAATTTCATAAATAAAACCCTGTGCTTTGCTTCAGGATAACTTATACTGCCGTTTGCATAAGAGAGGATTACTTAATGGCTACTTTCAAAGTCACCTTAATTAACGAAGCCGAAGGTCTAAACCAAGTAATTGACTGTGAGGATGATACCTATATTCTCGATGCTGCTGAAGAAGCTGGTCTTGACTTGCCCTTTTCCTGCCGTGCCGGTGCTTGCTCAACCTGTGCTGGTAAAATTGTCAAGGGTACTGTTGACCAATCTGATCAGTCATTCTTAGATGATGACCAAATTGAAGGTGGATATGTGCTGACCTGTGTAGCTTACCCAACTTCTGACTGTACAATCGAAACCAATAAAGAAGAAGACCTCTACTAAGAGTTCACTGTCTAAATAAAAATTGCTGCTGAGATTATAGGGGTGTAAGCCTTTGCACCCCTGCATTGGTCTTTAGCTGTTCACTGATTGATCGCAACCGCCAAAGAAGTTAGGTCATACTCCCACACTCCCCACACTCCCCACACTCCCCATCTCTAAAACTTGATTTGGCTGCTGAGAGTTTTAATATCTGTCCCTGGATAATAAAATTGTAAAATTTGGGAATTTGACCAACCTAATTTAGCTAAATTTTGCGCCCCGGTTTGGCTTAAGCCCACTCCATGACCCAAACCACCACCAATAAAAGCATATCCCCATAAATCTGTTGTACCTTTGTTGAGGGGTTCTATATAAAATAGGGTACTTCTGGGAGCAGCAAAAGCACTACGAATTTCGTCTTTTTCTAAACTAAAAACGCCGATATCTGTTTTAACTGCTAATTCTAAAATCCTACCACTGCGACTACGCTGAACTACAGACATAGCCTCAACGGTGTTAAATTTGGCATAGGGACTATTTTTGATTTCTAGGAATCTTTTTAACAGTTGATTAATATCTTCAATGGCGGTTTCCCGGTTCCACCGAAAGGTATTCCAAGCACTTTCGTTAAATCCTTCTTGGCTATTAATAAACTTGCGAAAGTTGTTTTCATCCGCTAAACTCTTCTGGGATAAATCCCAAAACTCATTAGGAGTATCTACAACCGGACGTAAATAAGGACGATCTTCACCATTCCACACATCGCTAAAGTAGGCAGTTACGCCGCCAGTGGTGGAAGAATACAAAGCATCCACTAGCTGATTATCATAAGTTAAAACCATACCTCTAGTTGCGGCGATCGCCCTGTCGGTACTAGGGGCGGTACCACTCCAACCGTAATAAACTTGACAGTGAGTATCAGCACACAATTGATAGTTATCAATGACAAACCGCCGCAAATTCCTTAAAGCATAAGTGCGGGCGAGAATTGCTTGGGCTTCCACAGCTGCGTTGGGGGCATTTGTGCCGATTTCGTGGGGTACTACTCCCCGTAAATAACTTTCTAAAGGTACTTCATTGACTAAGGTATACGTCCCATAGGCGTTAGGTTGTAAAGTCATCCCGCCGGGATATAGACGATTAGTTTCGAGGTTTTCCCCGATTTTGACCCGAATTAAGTTTTTATTGCTGCTAATTTCTAAATTATCGGCACTGTAACTGTTACCGTCCACTTCCCAAGTGACTCGTGGGACTTCTGGCAAAATCTGGGTGTTGATATAGGACATTTCCTTTCCCGCAGCTTGCACACCCTGAAATAATAAGCGCCGCAGTAAGGGAGTGCTGTAAACATCGCGTTTCGCCCAAACTTGCCAACGATCTGGTTGGGCTATTTCTACCTTTATACCCTGCGATCGCCACTTTTCAGCGCTGTATTCTGCTGTTTCAAAGGTGCGATATGTACCTAAAACCACTACCTCTTCTACCTCCACCTGGGGTAAAGGTTCCATGACTGTTTGCAGTTTAACTGGGTTTTGGGTGAGTAGGGTTTTTGGTTGATTATTCTCTGTAAATTTTAGCTGTAAGCGATCGCCTGATGTTGGTTCCAGTTCTAACCTGACTTTGGGATTCTCCCCAAATCGCTGCACAATGCCAATTCTCAGTTCTACATCCTGATTTTTGCTATCAACAGCTGCTGCACCTGTCAGCCCCAGTAAGGAAAATGTTGTCAGTACAGTGGAGGAAAAACGCCAGAATGTAGATGTCATAGTAGTCATTTGATTCTTACCAACTTGAAAATGCTAACAATTATTGTGGGGATTGGGGATTGGGTATTGGGGATTGGGTATTGGGGATTGGGTATTGGGGATTGGGTATTGGGAAGTAACAGTCTTTCTCCCCACACTCCCCACACTCCCCACACTTCCCACACCTCCCACACCCTGCTATATTTGTTCCACTGTTTCAAACTGGCTGAAATCCTTATGAATCCTCACGAAAGTGATGTAAAACCAGCAGCTAACCCATCTAAAGGATGGAGTAATTGGCAAGAAAATCTGACTCTGATTGCGATCGCACTATGTTTAGCAATCCTGATCAGAACCTTCATCGCCGAACCTCGTTACATACCATCAGATTCCATGTTACCTACTTTACACACAGGCGATCGCTTGGTAGTAGAAAAAGTTTCATATCGTTTTCACCCTCCCACCAATGGCGATATTATTGTGTTTCAGCCTCCCGCCGAACTCCAAAAGCGTGGATATCCCCAAGACCAAGCCTTTATTAAGCGCGTCATTGGCCTCCCTGGAAAAATACTCAAAATCAACGACGGTCAAGTTTACCTTAACGATCAACCCTTAACAGAAGACTACATCGCCGAACCTGCAAATCAACCATTTCCCGCCGTACAAGTTCCAGAAAACAATTTTTTTGTCATGGGAGATAACCGCAACGATAGCAACGATTCCCGCTATTGGGGATTTTTACCCAGACAAAACATCATTGGGAGGGCAGCATTTCGCTTTTGGCCTCTTGATCGCATAGGCTTTATTTAGCATCAAATTCTCCCTTCTCCTTCTCCCAGAGAGAGACGCTACGCTAAAGCCAGGAGAGGGGTAACTAGTGACGTTCCGGTCAAAACTGGAGAAAATACATCAATTGGGCGATCGCCTCCCCAGATAGATCCAAGCGGCGCTGAAAATCAGCCAAATTGCGGTAACTCCCCGATGACAACCGATTTTGTACCACAAATTCCGCCAAAGACACATCCATAAAAGGAATTTTAACTAATTGCGCCACCGTTGCAGTATTCACATTCACCAACTGACTAGGATAATCTAAAGATTCATTGTCATAATAAATAAAATTCAGCAGAGGTTGTAATGGTGACAATCGCTGGGTGGGTATAGATAAAGCCGCAGCCACATCTTCAATACAGTAAAATTTAACACCAGACCGAGAAAGTTCCACCAGCGATCGCGCTTGATGAATCGACAAACCAGGTAAGCGTAACCAATCATCCACAGTCGCTTGATTAGCATCAATCCGCATCCCCAACTTTACCGCCAGTTGAATTTCCTCACCAGACTGCAAGCGATAATAAGGATCATTCAGCAGTTTCGCCCGCAGTTTTTGCAACTTTAAATTTAAAGGTAGCCAATTCATATTTCTAAAATCAAGAAATATCCTCTAACAGCTGGCGGCGCTTTTGTTCAAATTCATACTCAGAAATCAAACCCTCTTGACGCAGAGTATCCAACTCCCGCAAAGCCTTAGCCATCACCTCCACATGATTAACCGTAGATGGTGCATCTTTCACTGCTGACTTACCGAAATTAAAATGACGATCAAAAGCCGCCTCATCCTGTGCTAAATACCAAACTCCCTCAATCGCACTAGCTACCTTGGGAATCGGAGTCCAGGACAGCAAAACATACAACACACCCCAAAAAGGTTGTCCCAAATAAAACTTATGTAACCCGGAAATAGTCAGCGTACCCGATAAAGCTAAAACTGCTGCAATGCTGCGACTCTTACGTTTAGTTAACATCTTCTCAGTAGGACGGTGTAAATAATTAAAGGTTTGTAGTGAGTTAGTCACGACTAAAGTAAAGTCCTGACAAGGAAATGAACTACCACAATTTTATATTGCTTCACAGGGAACAGGGAATGTACTAACTACCTTGGTGGTTGCTATATCAGTTAAATAACTCCCCACACTCCCCACACTCTCTACTCCCTACTCCCCATTCTCCAGCTAATCTGCCGAAAACACCACCCGTAAACCGCATATCCTCAAACCACCATCAGACTCATTCCAGCTACGACTAGCACTGCGACAAAGTTCTGCACTAAAACTCCAGGAACCGCCACGTAATAGCCGACGATGAAAATCACCCCCAACTTCCCAAGCGCTACCATCAGCAGGCGCACCATCATAATTATTGTGCCAAGTATCAGCGCACCACTCCCACACTTGCCCGTGCATATCATATAATCCAAAGGCGTTGGCTACGTGAAAACTGCCCACATCAGTAGTTTCTTTGCGATATTTGCTTTTCACATCCATCCCATAACTATCACTACTACAATTCACTAAATCAGTAGTAATCATTTCGCCAAAGTGGAAAGATGTGGTAGTTCCGGCGCGACAAGCATATTCCCATTCCGACTCGCTAGGTAAACGATATTCACGCCCAGTTTTTTCTGAGAGTCGGGCGCAAAATTCCACCGCGTCATACCAAGATACATTTTCTACAGGGCGATTAGCTCCTTCAAATTTTGAGGGACGAGGATTTAAACTTTGTTTAACTTCAGGTAAACAAGTAGCTACAGCTTTCCATTGCGCTTGAGTTATGGGAAACTTACCCATAAAAAAGGGTTTGAGAATTACTTCATGTTGGGGACGTTCATCAGCGTCTCCTTCCAACTCTGGGGAACCCATCCAGAAACTACCACCAGGAACTAACACCATTTTCAGTGTGACTGCGGGAGTTAATTGTTCCGCAAAAAATTTAGCCTGCGGAAAATCGCGGTTAACTTCTCTACCTGCTGTGTCTACAGTCACTACTTCAAAGTTAAAGGTTTCTAAGGGGGGTAATGGTGTCAGTTTATTTGGTGGTGGTAATTTAATTAATGTAGATAAAGAAATATCAATAATTTTTGGTTCTACGGCAGATTTTCGACTAGCTAGTAAATCTTGAATAACTTCTGCGGCTGATTGATATCTTTCACTGGGTAAATGTTTTAATAATTTATTTAAAATTTGGCTTAATTCAGGGCTGATGGTAATCCCTTTTTTTGCTAACTCTGCTTGCCATAACCAATTACCATTCATGGGATCATAAAGAGGATCATGAATCTCACCATAGGTATTTTGTGATGGTAAACATTGCGTTAACAACCGGATGCAAGTCACACCCAAAGCATATAAATCACTACCATGACAAGGAAAACCAGCCATTTGTTCTGATGGCGCATAACCAATGGTATAAATAACTGTCGCTTGTCTGGCTAAAGTGGTTTCGGTGACTTGTTTAGCACCACCGAAGTCAATTAATACTGGTTTACCGTCGCTGTCACGACGAATGATGTTTTCTGGTTTGATATCGCGGTGAATGACGTTAGCACCATGAACAAATTCCAAAACTGGTAATAAATCCATTAAAAGTTGATAAATTTCCACTTCTGTAAAGGGTTTTTCTTTCACTTCTTGCAAAAGTGTTTTCCCTTCTATAAATTCTTGGACAAGATATAAGCTGGAACCTTGTTCAAAATAGGCTAACAATCTGGGGATTTGAGTATGATTTTCTCCTAAGTCATATAGCCGACGTGCTTCTTCTTTGAAAAATGCTGCTGCTTTGTTCCGTTGGATTGTTCCTTGTATTTGGGGGAAGAATTGTTTGATGACGCAAGGCGCGTTTAATCTGTCTACGTCTTCTGTTGCATAGGTTCTACTAAATCCACCTTCACCTAAAAGCCTTAATACGCGGTACTGATTTTTGAGAAATTGACCAAAGTTGCTTTGTCCACAACTCATGCAAAATCTATTTTCTTCAGGATTGAATGGATTCGAGCAATTGGGATTTTGGCAAATTTGCATAATAATGAGGAGGAAGTAGCATATTATCCAAAGTTCGCCCGAATAATCTGAAATTCAGAACATATATCTAGAAAAATATAGCTGAACAAATCTACATCTGCATATATACTTATAGAGGAAATATAAATGCAGAAGTTTGATTGAGTTTTTCGTTCTAAATTTTATTTAAATAGAAGTAGTTTTGAGATTATGTATTTTGATCACAAGGAAAATAATATTGTGAAACTCTTGAGTTTGTCAAGGGTGCTTTATCCTGTTAATTGTGTACATTATTCTGCTTATTTATTGTTATCAAAAGCACGAATAAATTCTGCACCAAAGGCGGCGATCGCAGAGCCTGTAATCAGCAAAACACTGAGGGCATTAACATCTGGCTGCACTCCTGTTCTAACGCGACTAAATATTTCTATTGGTAGGGTGTTAGAACCGCTACCGGAAGTGAAACTAGAAATGAGAAAATCATCTAAACTGAGTACAAAAGCTAACAGACATCCCGCAATAATAGCAGGCATTAATTGTGGTAATAATACTTTGATGAAGGCTTGTATTGGTGTAGCACCTAAATCTAGTGCTGCTTCTTCTAAGTGGGGATCTAAATTTGTGAGTCTAGAAGTCACTACAACGGCGATATAAGCTAGACAAAATACTACATGGGCGGCAATAATTGTCCAGATGCTTAAGGGGATGGCGAAGGCGGCGAGAAAGACTAATGTGGCAACGGCGATCGCAATATCTGGAATAATTAAGGGTAAGTAAGAAATACCCCGATACAATTTTTTACCAAAAAACTGATAACGTGCCAATCCTACCGCCATTAAGGTTCCCAGAACAGCTGCAACAGTCACGGCACAACAGGCGACTATTAAACTATTTTGTAAGGCTGATAAGATGCGCTGATCATTGAATAATTTGTAATACCAATTCAGGGTAAATCCTTGCCAAGCAGCGCTATAGGCTGACTGGTTGAAGCTATAAAACCCCAGTACCAGTATAGGCAAATACATAAAGAGAGATAAAACTACCGTAAAAACCGCCTGACAAGATACACGCGGTTTTTTTTGGGAGGGAGAAATATTCACGTTGATGATATTTGTTTTTATAACTGATGAACGTGTTCTATATAACATAAAATTTTAATATTGTCAACACTATTTATTAGCTATTGGCAAGTTACAATATTCCCTCTCTACACCTTATTCCCTATTTCGGGTGAGGAATATCTTTTATTTATAAGACTATTTCTTTAGGATGAGATCAAGAAAATAATTGGCTAACAAAACCTATGCACTATTTATGTAAAAAATAGCCTTTTCCTGAGAAAATGACCAATCAAACAGATATTTTCGGGGAAAAAGTCTAAATTATATTAGCTAAAAATTTGATGATCAATAATCTATTTTATTTTCTATTCCCAGCAAAATATCAACACTAAGGTAGAAAGAAGACACGGTAAATAAGTAATACAATTCTAATGGAAACATTTATTTAATTTTGATTGTTTTTAATTTCAAAATGCTAATTCAGTTATTTATCAGCACTGCTGATATAGCAAGCAGCTATCTAATTTTTTCGGTTATTTTGCAGGAGTTTTGTCATGCGAATTGCTCAGATTGCCCCCTTACTTGAGAGAGTCCCACCTCCAGCTTATGGGGGAATAGAGTTGGTTGTAGGATTACTCACTGATGAATTGGTGCGACGGGGACATGAAGTAACGCTATTTGCTTCGGGAGATTCTATTAGCTTGGCAAAGTTAGTATCAGTTCATCCCCGTGCTTTAAGACTTGATCCAGATGTGAGGGAACATAATATTTATGAAATGTTACAACTAGGTTTTGTTTATGAACGGGCGGCAGAATTTGATATTATTCATTCCCATGTTTGTTGTGCGGCGCTACCTTATGCCAATCTGATTAAAACACCTACAGTTCATACTCTCCACGGTATTTTTACTCCTGATAATGAGAAGATGTTTCAATATGCCAAACGTCAACCTTTTGTGAGTATTTCTCATGCTCAAAGGGAACTCAGATTAGGGTTAAATTATGTCTCAACGGTCTATAATGGCATTGATGTTAATAGTTATAAGTTTCATCCCCAGCCGGATAATCCACCATATTTAGCATTTTTAGGGCGGATATCTCCAGAGAAAGGCACACATTTAGCTATAAATATTGCTCAACAAGCTGGTTGGCATTTGAAAATTGCCGGGAAGATAGATTTAGTAGACCAAGAATATTTTGAACAAGAAATTAAGCCCCACATTGATGGTCGGCAAATTGAATATCTGGGTGAAGCAAATCATGTGGAAAAAAATGCTTTAATGGGTGGTGCAGTAGCTACTCTTTTTCCTATTACTTGGCGAGAACCTTTTGGTTTAGTTATGGTGGAATCAATGGCAGCCGGTACACCTGTAATTGCCATGAAATTAGGATCTACTGTGGAGATAATTAAACACGGAAAAACAGGTTTTCTTGTGAATAATGTGGCAGATTTTATTAGTGCTATTGACCAAGTAACACAGCTAAACCGCTATGATTGCCGAGAGTATGTCAGCAATTACTTTAGTTTGAAACAGATGACTGATGGTTATGAGGCGGTTTATCAACAAATTCTAGCGGCGCAAACTCCCCCAAATGATCATATTCAGGATGTGCTTAGTTTAGGTATTACGAGTGTTTAAAAAGTCAACTGGCGACTAGAAGTCGCGGCTATACAGACAAAACCCGCCTGCGCGGGTTAAAAACCTTAATTCCTCATTAGTCCACGGAGGTGGACTTCCCTACGGGAAGCCGCTACGCGTCGTGCCTGTGTAGTAGCGTATCGCTAACGCGAAGCGTAGCCATATTATATTCGCCCAAAAGTTTTAAAACATCCTCTTAGGTGCGTTTTCACAAATGGTAGTCTGTACATTCTGTTTTATGGGCCAGAAAATACAGCTTGGTCTATATCTTGGCGACTGAGAGAATAGGTAAAAGATCGTTGGATATCTTGGTTATTTTCGCTAGATTTGATATATCTGACTGTAACTTGTTCAATATCTAGCCAAATTTCTGCTTGCCAATTGGGTCTTTCTACACGCCAACAATGCAGCTCGTTTGCATCTTGTTGACAGCCTTGATTTTTCAGCCACTGTTCAATTTGTGGGAGAGGATGACTGTATAAAGGTTTATCGGCACTAATCATAGGAAGATCCCAAAAAAACAACTAAAAATTTTTAATTTCTAATTAAGTTAAGTGTAAAAATTGATTGTTCGGTGGTGAGGAGTTGCGAAATTTGAGTAATTTGGGTGGGGATGGTGCTGTCACCACGAATTGCGGCTACTGCGATCGCCACTAATATACAACCCAATAGGGTTAAGCCTAACACAAATAATACAAAGATTTCTCCGGCTGATAAGGGGCGATCGCTGGCATCTAGGTACATGGATTTGGAGTAATCGTAAGGTTTACGCACGGGGTGGTTTAAGTCAGTGGGTGGTTGAATCACGCCAAAGCGAGAATAGCCAATTTTGGTATCATAACTTAAACGCCGTTCTGGACTGCTGAGAGTGGCGTAAGCTTCATTAATTTGCTGAAATTTAGCAGTAGCGATCGCCCCAGGTAATTCTGTAGTATCTGGATGATACTGTTTACTCAATTCCCAATAAGCTCGACGGATATCAATTACCGACGCGGAAGGATGCAGTCCCAGCAGACCGTAATAGGTGTTACTCTTGCTGATTTGTCGCCTTGTCCCGTTTTCAGTCACGGCTTTAATTCACTTGCTCAAATTCAGTTTTTTATATTTTAATTCTTTTCTCAAACACTGCTTTCAAATTTGAGATGCAACGTGAATATGTCGATTACGCCCATACCTGAAGTCGGGGGCTGCAATGGTAGAATTTTAACAATTATAGAATTACAGCTGCTTGTACTTGGCGATCGCTAAAAGTAAAATGCACCCCTACTTCATCAAGCAAAAGCTGATTTAAAATCTGAAAGTAGTCCGAATTGTCCCAATAACCACATCAGGATTATTACTGTTTTGATTAGGAGCCACCAGCCAAATTATACCAGGGGTAATAGAAATATTCTCAGTTAATTGATATTTGTAGAAAGCTTCTAAATGCAGTGGTGTTTTGACACTATTAGGGATATCGCTGATGATCTCGCGGTTTGCACCAACTAACAATGGTCTATAGAAAGGAACGAAACCAGAAATCTCTGCATAGGGAGGGACACCCACAACTATACCACCGAGATTACCTCGTTTACCCAAATCAGGAAATGCTAGGGCGATCGCATAACTGAAAACATCAGCACTTTCATTATCCACCCCTGCGGATCTACCTTGTTGATTAGTATAAGTAAACCAACTATTAATTGCAAACTTAGGAGAAACTCGCCACAAACCGGCTACACCATAAGAATTGCTACTGCGTCGCCCATTATCCGAAATTAATTCCGGAGAATTAGCCGAAGTTGTCCCCACATCATTACCAAAAGTAGGCATTCCCGTAGTGTAACCATTAACATAAGTTAACCCAAAAGCTAAATTCTCCGTAGGTTCAATAGTTAACTGTGCCAAAGCGGAATAGGAACCATTAAATAAACCGCCTGTGGTACTAGCATTACTGTTATTGACAGTGAAATTTTCTCCACTGTTCGCATTGGCAGCCAAATAACCTAAACTCAAGTTAATCGCCGGACTCAAAGCATAATTTAAACCCAGACCCGAACCTCGGGAACCAATGCGGTAAATCGGGCTATATTGAGCAAAAGTAGACAGGGAACCAGAACCGCCATCCCCATCACCAACTGCACTAAACACATTGGGTAAATAGTCCGCGTGTTCACCAGCATTTGCAAACACAAAAGCCCGTAATTGATTCCCTACAGGAAACTCATAACTCACAGTCCCCAGTTCCACATTACCCAGTTGATTAGAAAAGCCTTGGTTAAAGGTTTGTCCCCCTTCTGGGGTTGTTTGTTGACTTCCTAACGCCGCGATTAAAGCATCTGCACCATAGCGCAAACCGCCTTGACTGTGGGGGGGAGGAGTGCTACCAGATTGTAGTCTAATTTTTAGCTGATCTCTACCTGTAAAACTACTAATTAAATTCAAACGGATTCTGTTAGCAAAGATGGGATTATTTCTCCCTACACCCACTCCAAAGGGGTCACTATCTCCACTCAAAACATCGGTAACGGCAAAAATTGCTTCCCCGGAAAGTTTGGTAGTAGTGGAAAACTGCTGACCTTCTAAAATTCCGGCGCGATACTCTACAGCATCTACCCGTCCTTGTAAGGTTGCTAATTCATCCCTAAATGCTGTTTGTAGTTTTTGGAGACTAACGAAATCTTCCTTCTCAACTACATCAGATTTACCTGTATTAATTAAATCATTAATCTTATCTAAACAAGCACTTAAACCGGCTGCAAATTCATAACGTGTTAAAGCCCGATTTCCCCGAAAGGTATCATCGGGATATCCTGTGATACAGCCATATCTTTCTATTAAAGATTGTATAGCCGTAAAAGCCCAATCTGTAGGTTGGACATCAGATAATTGCGAGACGGAATTTACTGGTGCAGAAGTATTAATTTCTGCGATTTCACTAGCCCAAACACCAGGAGAAAGCACAACTATTGGTGTTGCTAAAAATAAAGCCAACAAAGTTTTTAACATCATATTTTCACTCTTCACCCAATCGGATCATTCCTGCAATTTCAATCATCGATACACAGGATTAGATACATATACTGGTTTTTTTCAACTCATCGGGAATGCAGCTAGTAGATGGTTGTTCGTATAAATTCATTGAAATATAAAATGCTAAATTTTATTTGTTATATCATGTCTGGTTAATTAGTTACGATTAGCAGAATAATATCACCCCACCCCCAACCCCGCAAGCGCGGAGGGGGGATTAAGGGGGGTAAAAATGTGATAAAAATTACCGCTAAAAACTTATCAAACAACCTCTTAGGACTTACGCACACAAAGGTTTTGCACCAGCTTTCGCCACTTTAAAAATTCTCAACCGAGATAATTATGGTTGGGTAGAATTTATCAAACCCCAATCATGCGATTCCGCAGATGCAGTAGTGAGATTTTATCAGCGTCAAGGTGGTTATTTAGCTTTATTATATGCCTTAGAAGCCACAGATTTTCACTTTGAAAACTTGATTGCTGCTGGAGAACATCCAATTTTAATTGATTTAGAATCTTTATTTCATCCGCACAGTCAGATATCAATGACAGCAGCAGATATTCTCAATAGAGATATGGTTGCAGATTCAGTATTGCACGTTGGTTTGTTACCGCAGATTAGCTGGGGAAATACGCAAGTAGCCGGAGTAGATTTAAGTGGGTTGGGGGGTGCGAAAGGACAGTTAACACCGGATAAAGTCCCGAAATTATTGCAGGTAGGAACAGATACTATGCGGGTGGAACGTCAACAGACTGTGATCCCAGGTAGTCAAAACCGCCCCCAATTAAATCAAGGGAATATCTCAGGAAGACGGAGAAGTTTTGAGTGTCCATCTTCAGTACAAAGAGGTCAATATGTCGATTACAGATATCATTCGCGCTTGGAAAGACGAGGAATATCGCCACAGTTTAAGTCCTGAACAACGAGAACAGCTCCCAGCCAACCCAGTTGAATTTGTGGAACTTAATGATGAAGAGATATCCTCAATTTCTGGTGGTTGTACAACCTGTGGTGATCCTTGGCACACAATCGAATGGACTTGTAAACCTATTGGTCCTGTTTTTGAGTTAGAAGAGTAAGCTGGGGACTGGGGACTGGGGACACTTCGGCTTACTTCGGCTGCTTACAATTGCTGATTTTAAAGGACTAAGTTTTAATAATATCCTAAATAATTTCGTCTTCTAAGGAAAAATAAGACGGAGAATTTTATCAGAATTAATTAAAATATCATCACAATAAAGTTTTAAGTTACGCGACGTAAATAGCGTCTTTTTCTACAGAGCTAATAATTTGAGGTTTCAACATTTTTCTAGTGACTAAATCAACGGATAAAGATAAATTATCTTCTAAAAAAAATTTTAAGTCCATATATTGATCAAAGGTAACTTTTCCTTGAAATTCTACCAGTAAATCAAGGTCGCTAGTATTTTTTGCTTCATCTCTTGCATAAGAACCAAATAAAGCTAAGGAAGTTACACCATAACTTTTTATTGTGGATAAGTTGTCTTTCAAGAAATCTATTAAATACTCTCTATTCATAGCGGTAAATTTCCTTGTTCAAAAGTGAAGTTTTTTAGTATACAAGCTGTTATAACCCTAGTCATGCTTTTTAACTGCTGAAATGCTTTGTATATATACATTTTGGCAGTTTTTTACCCCTTTTTTAGATTTCTTTGTGAGAAATCCGGGTTAATGATGAATCGCCGTCTAACCCACCCTACTGGACTGGGGTAATAAATAGATAAAATGAAGATGTTTATTTATTGATGCTGAAGTTGTGGCTATAATATCTTGTCCTCATTGCCATCAACTGGTTGATCGTGAAGCGATTAGTTGTCCTTATTGTCGTACTACCCTGAAAGCTTACGGTCATCCAGGAATCCCCCTACACCGGGCGACTGGGGAAGACTCGTTATGTGACAGCTGCACATATCATGCTGATAATACTTGCAACTTTCCCCAACGCCCTTATGCTAAAGAATGCACCCTGTACGATAATTTAGCAGATACCCAGTTAAGATTAGAGACGCAACGTCAAGCCAGCAGTTGGACTGGAACGATGAAAAGCTGGAGTCAACGCCATCAGTCTTGGTTGCTGCTAGCAGGTTTATTGTGCGTTTGCTTGCTGATAGCTTTGTCTGGTTAAGGTTTCAGATGGAGATTCAACTAAAATTTGGGATTCTTCCTGAAATACATTTAAATTAAACCAAAAGGTAGTACCTACCCCTACCTCACTCACTAGATGCATGTGACTACCATGTCTTTCCATGATATTTCTGACTATGGATAAGCCTAAGCCAGTACCCTCCAGGGTGTGAACTCGGTTCTCTACCCGGAAAAAACGGTCAAAAATTGCTTGTTGGTCTTCTGGGGCGATACCAATACCTGTATCAGAAATTTCCACCCGCACTTCTCCAGAGGCTAGATGTGAGTGAGACTGAGGATCTAATTGGTAGGCGCGTATTGCTACTTGACCACCAGATTCGGAGAATTTCAGGGAGTTACCCACTAAGTTAGCTAAAACTTGCAATAATAAGTCATAATTTCCCAGAACTAATGGCAAGTCAATGGCTACTTCTTGAATTAGTTCAATACCTTTATCTCTAGCATTTAGTTGGTAAGTTCGCAGGGTTTGTTCAATGGCTTGGGCTAAATCTACTGCACCAAAGTTGTAGCTGCGTCCAGATTCGAGTTTGGATAAGTCTAAAACATCATTAACTAAACGGGTGAGTCTGTCGGTTTCGTTATTAACAGTTTGCAGAAAATCTTGTCTTTGCTCTACACTCAGGTCTTCCCCATACTCATGCAGGGTTTCAATAAAGGATTTGATGTTAAATAGAGGTGTGCGTAATTCGTGAGAAACGTTACTGATAAATTGGCTTTTGGCTTCATTCAGTTCTACTTCACGGGTGATATCTTGGACGGTAATAGCAATACCTTTAATGCTTTCTCGTTGTAGGTTGAGTACAGTGGTTAAGAGGATGCGGATGGTGCGTTTGGTGGCTTCGTTTAAATGAATCCGGAACTCGGCGCTTTCACATTCCCCTGCGGCCATTTCGTATAAGGGACGAGTAATTTCTATTTGGACTGCTGAGGGTAAATGATGTAAAACGTTAGTCCCTTCAACTTCTATGCCTTCCCAGCCAAAAATGCGTCGGGCGGTGGGGTTAACTAAAATCACTTGCATACTGTTATCTATTAATACAGCACCATCAGCGATTGTGGAAACTAAGGTTTCTAGTTTGGCTTTTTCGGCGGTTAATTCTTCTATATTTTGTTCTTCATAGCGTTCTAGTCGTTCCGCCATTTCATTAAAGCTGAGAATTACTTCTCCCAGTTCGCCACCTAGTGGTAAGTCAATGCGCTGTTTGAAGTTACCAGCTGCTATTTGTTTTACCCCTACGAGTAGTTCTTTGATGGGTTTGGTAATGGTTAAGGCGTTAATGACTCCTGCCAAAATTACCATGACCCAAATGGTGATAAAAACGGCAATGGTGACATCACGGGTAAAATTGGTAGATATAACTGCGGTTTGGTTGGGGTTGATGCCAAGGGCTAATACGCCTTGGTATTGTTCATTAACGATGAGGGGGATAAAGACATCGGTGACTATGCCATCTGGGGTGGTGTGTTGCCTCACCATTGGCTTTTCCCGGTCGTTGCTGTAGTCTTCTGGTAGCTTAATGCGGCGTTTAATGGTGAGGGAGTTTTCTACCTCTGGTTCCCAAAAAGGAATGCCAAAAAATATTTTACCTGTTTCGTCGGCGTACAGCATATAACGCACACTGGAGGTGCTGCTGTAGAAGCGTTGGGAAAATTGGGCAAGTTCGGTGAGATTATGATCTGCGATGAGGGGGGCGACGTTAGCGGCTAGTAGTAGTCCTAAGTCACTGCCAAAGCGGGTATCGTTCATTCTGGCATCTTGCTGAATTGTATTCACAGCCCAGAAGGTAAGACCACTCATGACCAAGGATACTGCTAAGGTGGCGACGGCTAAAAGTTTGGTCTGGAGGGTAAATTCTGACCACCAGTTGGCAATTGCTTCTTGGATTGTTTTTAAAGGAGCCAGCATTTTAAACACAGTTGTTAGTAGTTTCGGTTGTTCAACCCCAACAACTAAAAAATTAACAGTTATTTCGATAAATATGTTAGTTGCAAGTTGAAGTCAGGGATGGTCGATGATCTGGATGTAATTTCACCCCTGGTACATACAACACCTTAATCATACTGTGGTTTTAGTGATCTTTGCAGTCTTGGCGATCGCTCATATTTTCAGATGGGATTAATGGGATTAATATTTGTAGTGGCGTGACAAATTTCATCTTCATATACCTTCCCCAAGGCTTTTGGTGCGTTACGGCTTACGCCTAACACACCCTACCTGTACTCCCCACACTTCCCACACTCCCCACACTCCCCACCCTACCTGTACTCCCCACACTTCCCACACTCCCCACACTTCCCATTCCCCACTCCCCACTCCTTAGAGGATTCTATGGCCAATATCTTGCCGATAATATATACCGTCAAATTGAATTGATTTTATGCCATTGTAGGCTTGGGCGATCGCCTGGGGAAAAGTTGCCCCTATACCAGTGACGTTTAATACTCTGCCCCCATCTGTGACTATTTGTTCTTGGTGTAATTTTGTGCCGGCATGAAATACTGTGACTCCGGCGGTTTCTGCTTCCGGGATACCAGTAATTACTTTGCCTTTGTCATATTTCCCCGGATAACCACCGGAGGCGGCCACTACGGTTGCAGCTGTAGCTGATTTCCAAGCTATAGGGGGCATTGCACCTAAACGCTGCTCTACACAGGCTAAAATTAACTCTTCTAAGGGTGTCTCTAATAATGGCAAAATTACCTGTGTTTCCGGATCACCAAAGCGACAGTTAAATTCTAAAACTTTGATGTCGCCGTCGGGGGAAATCATTAAGCCTGCATAGAGTATACCTCGGTAATCGATACCTCTAGCTGTTAAGCCGGCGATCGCCCGTTCCAAAACTTCTGTTTGTACCCTAGTCATTAACTCTGGGGTAGCAATGGGCGCAGGGGCGTAAGCTCCCATCCCTCCGGTATTTTCCCCTGTGTCACCTTCTCCAATACGCTTGTGGTCTTGGGCTGGTAACAATGGGCGAATGGTAATTCCATCGGTGAGGGCTAAAACTGATACCTCTTGCCCCAGTAAAAATTCTTCTATGACTACCACATTACCGGCAGTACCAAACTCTCCTTGAAAAATTGTATCAATGGCAGTTTCCGCCTGTGCCATAGTTGTGGCTACTATTACTCCCTTGCCGGCTGCTAAACCATCGGCTTTCACCACTATGGGGATTTTCTGTGTTTTTAGGTAAGATTTAGCTGCTGTAGCTTCCGTAAATACCGCAGCTTTGGCTGTAGGAATGCCAGTTTCTGCCATTAAGGATTTTGCCCAAGCCTTACTCGCTTCTATTTGCGCTCCGGCTTTACTAGGGCCAAATACCATCAGTCCTTGACTTTGGAGGTAATCTGTGATTCCCTGGGCTAATGGTACTTCTGGCCCCACTACCACTAAGGAAATACTGTTTTCCAGAGCGTATGTACTAATTCCTGCAAAATCATCTACAGCCAAGGGCAAATTATGACAACGTTCTAAACTTGCAGTACCGCCATTTCCTGGTACACAGACAACTTGTTGAACTTGCGGAGATTGCAACAACTTCCAGGCTAGAGCGTGTTCCCGCCCACCATTACCGACAACTAAAACTTTCACTGATTTCCTCGTGCGTCCCTGATAAAATTATGACATCCTAGTGGACTTTAGTGGCGATCGCAGATCAATTTCAAGGTTATATATTTTGATTATTTCTATAGATAAAAATTATGACTAAAACTATCGTGACTGGAGCCGCCGGATTTATTGGTTCTCACCTTGCAGAAGCATTACTGCAACAAGGACAAGAAGTAATTGGTATTGATCAATTTAACGATTATTACGATCCTGGATTAAAGCACAAAAACATTGCACATTTGCAGATTCACCCTAAATTTACTTTAATTACCGGAGATATCCAGGATTTAGATTTACAGGAACTGCTCAAAGATGTTGAGGTGATTTACCATCAAGCAGCACAAGCGGGAGTCAGGGCCAGTTGGGGGGAAGGTTTTCGGAATTACACAGAACGGAATATTAGTAGCACACAGGTTTTATTAGAAGCTGCTAAGAATGCGGAAAACCTGAAAAGACTAGTATTTGCTTCTACATCCAGCGTCTATGGGGATGCGGAAACCTTACCTACCCATGAAAAAATACCGCCGCAACCAGTTTCTCCCTATGGTATTACTAAACTAGCGGCGGAACGTTTGTGTATGCTGTATCACAAAAACTTTGGGGTTCCCATTGTGGCATTACGTTATTTTACGGTTTATGGTCCCAGACAGCGCCCAGATATGGCTTTTCATAAGTTTTTTAAAGCTGTATTGCAGGATGAAGCAATTCCCATTTATGGCGATGGACTGCAAACGCGGGATTTTACTTTTGTCAGTGATGTCATAGCTGCTAATTTAGCTGCGGCTATTGTACCGGAAGTTGTGGGGGAAGTGTTTAATATTGGTGGTGGTAGCCGGGTTGTGTTGGCTGAGGTTTTGGATACTATGGCGGAAATTGTCGGGAAACCCATTAATAAGAATTATATCTCTAGGGCGATGGGAGATGCGCGTCACACTGCTGCTGATGTGTCTAAAGCGAAGCAAGTTTTAGGATATCAGCCGCAAGTTGCTTTGCGAGAAGGTTTGATCCAAGAGTGGCAATGGGTTTGCGGCTTGTATGCTTAACTAGACAAGAGGAAGTAACTATTATATGATTGGTTTATTAGGATTTTTGGGAGACCTATAGTAAAGTCGAAAACCCTGGGGGGTTTGCCAAATTCCCAGAACCTTGACAATTCAATAGTTACAGCGTTTCATCAGTTTCAGTTGGCAATTTCCCGAATCCTGAAACAAGGTTTTTAGATCACCTTTGCCAAAATCGGTTCTAGAATCCCCTTCTAGACTATGTTTCAGATGGCGGTCTTTCCGCTAAACTAATCCCCGCAAGGGGACTGAAACCACAACCACTAGCTAACAACAATAAGACTAGTGACTTTCCGCTAAACTAATCCCCGCAAGGGGACTGAAACGCAGAGAAAGAATTGTTTGAAAGCAGTAATCAATCTTTCCGCTAAACTAATCCCCGCAAGGGGACTGAAACCAGATCCGGAGCTTGGCTCAAAGTTCGGGTTGAAACTTTCCGCTAAACTAATCCCCGCAAGGGGACTGAAACACGCTGCAACTCTTGGGCTTGTAGTTTGATGTCCTCCTTTCCGCTAAACTAATCCCCGCAAGGGGACTGAAACTTAATCTAGATTATGAACTAGAAGCTGCTGCGTTCTTTCCGCTAAACTAATCCCCGCAAGGGGACTGAAACAGCGCATAGACACCTTCCAAGTTACGTGTCCTATACTTTCCGCTAAACTAATCCCCGCAGGGGGACTGAAACCTGACCAGATACATTTAAGGTTCCAGGCTGAGAAAAACTTTCCGCTAAACTAATCCCCGCAAGGGGACTGAAACCTACTTACTATTTATACTTAAACTACGACATCTTACTTTCCGCTAAACTAATCCCCGCAAGGGGACTGAAACCGAGGATTATTCAAATCCTCACAAACAAATTCATAAAGCTTTCCGCTAAACTAATCCCCGCAAGGGGACTGAAACATGAGGGAGGGGAACCGGAGGGGAAAAACCATTATCCTTTCCGCTAAACTAATCCCCGCAAGGGGACTGAAACACCTTGAAGATGTAATTGATTACATCACAATTTTATCTTTCCGCTAAACTAATCCCCGCAAGGGGACTGAAACACCAATCATTTAAATCATCCCATGCAGCGCCTAAACTTTCCGCTAAACTAATCCCCGCAAGGGGACTGAAACCCTAACGTTGCTATATATTGCTATAATATCTATTGCGGTTAGATGACGCGCATAATTTTTGCCTCACTTTGACCTTTGAAACATCCTCTAAAGAATTACATAGCAATATCCCCATATTATTTGATTAGTAGTAGGAAATTAGATAAGATACTATGCTTTCTCATAAATTACAACTGCTTATTAATAGAGTTCCTAAAACAATTTTCTTATCTCATGTTATTTTCAAAGCTATCAAAAAAATATTTAACCCATATTTAATATCTAGCTTTTCTCAATTTGGTGAGGATAGATTCCTTGATAATTACTTTGGAAACAAAGAACAAGGATTTTATGTTGAGGTTGGCTGCAATCATCCCATTGCTTATTCTAATACTTGGAAGTTGTATTTAAGAGGATGGCAAGGAATTACTATAGATGCTAATCCAGAACTAATTAAAACTTTCAAAAAAATTCGTCCTAAAGATATATCTCTAGCGAAAGTTGTATCTGATGAAAATAAAATAGTGAAGTTTTTCTTTTCTGAAAAATCTACTTTGATAAGTGGGGTAGATGCAAAACTAGAAGGTAATAAACGAACTGAGGAAAACTCAAAGGTAGTTGAGATAAAAGCAGAAAAGTTAGAAGAAATCTTAAATGACAATCAATGTCCAGAAAAAATAGATTTTCTCTGTATAGATGTTGAAGGTGAGGAATTAAATATACTCAATTCATTGAATATAACTCGTTACAGACCCCGTTTAATCCTGGTAGAAATTCATAAGTTTGATATACTTCAAGCCAATGTCAACCCGATATACACATTTTTATCTAGCCATGATTATAAGTTAGTTGGTTATCTATCACCTAATGCTTTTTTCGTTTCAAAAAGTTGATTGAAATATTGCTTGAATCCTCCCTAACCCTCCCTTTGTAAAGGCTATGGTGTACATATAAGTCGATAAATTCTCGTTTGTGTCATACATAAGACCCCACCCCTAACCCCTCCCCCTTCGGGTTCACCAGTCGCCTACGGTGGGAAACCCGCCTGCAGCGCTGGTTCACCGCAAGCGAGGAGGGGAACTGGATTTTTAGGTGATAAAG
This sequence comes from Nodularia chucula CCY0103, assembly GCF_963923915.1. Taxonomy (NCBI): domain Bacteria; kingdom Bacillati; phylum Cyanobacteriota; class Cyanophyceae; order Nostocales; family Nodulariaceae; genus Nodularia; species Nodularia chucula. The sequence goes on from NZ_CAWUOL010000025.1 coordinate 34,484, forward strand.
GGTTGCAGGGTGCAGGGAGAAGAAATTTGTTACCAATCCCCAATCCCCAATCCCCAATCCCTAATCCCTAATCCCCAATCCCCAATCCCTAATCCCACTATTGCCATTCTCGCAGTTCATCACTGATGCTGCGAAGTAGAGTGTTGATTTGTGTGCGCCGGGTTTCAAAGTTGGCGGCGATGTAAATTAAGGCAATACCTAGTAGTAAGCCGACTATCCATTTTAAGAAGGGATAGCTGAAGCTGAATATGATCAGTTGATAGCTACTAGTGATGAGGAAGGTGGCTGTGCCAATGTAGAGAAAAGCTCTGGTTTTTAAGGCTAATCCGGCAAATATGCTAATTAGGCTGAAGATTCCAGGAATGAAGGGTGTCTGTTGATTAAAGAAAGTTGCCCAGCCACAAATTAAGCTAGTGGCTAGTATGCGTACAAGGTGGCGAGTTGTTTTATTTTGGGGTAGTTTCAATAGGGGATCTACTTGGGCTATATATAGTAGTGAGAATCCGATGGTTGTGATGTACCATAAAGCATCAGTGAGGTTGAGGCTATTCAACCAGCGCCATAATGCCCAATTAATTAATCCGATGCTGATGTATGTGAAACGGATGTTTTCAGCTAATTTGGCGAGGAATATATAAAACCCTGCTGCGATGAGTAAGGTGATGGGGGAAACTGCTAGTCTGGTTTCCCATAAAATTACTATGGGAATAATATATGCTGCTTGTTGCCACGGTCTTTTTGACCATCCCCAATTTTCCCAGGGTAAGATGTATAAAATATAAGCTATAACGCAGGCGATCGCACCATTCCAAGGCACTAAGGGACCACTTAACCACTGTCCCACTGCTGTTTCTCGCCAATAAATTCGCATGGCGGCTACTTCTAATAATCCGATGTAAACCCACAGTTCTCCTATGGTAATCATCGGGAAGATGCTGGGAATAGGGGGTGCGTTCCTTCCTTGAAAAACGGCATATCTAATTAAAAATGCTCCCGTTCCTAACCCTACTAAACGGTTAACTTCAATGGGTAGGAAAATAGCGGCCATTAATAAACTACTACTCCAAAACCAATGGAGATGGGCGATGTTTTTCAGTTGTTGGGGTGTCAAACCTAAGTAACTGATGATCCAGGGTGTGAGGATGCGATAAGCATACATGATGCTTGCGCCTAATGCTGACATAGCTATAAAAGCATCACCGAATGCTTCCCCTGTGCTTTGAAACATTTGATAAAACAGCAGTTCATAGGCGGAAAGTGATACGCCAATCAGTCCTAAATACAGCAGGGGTTGCAGGGATGTGTTACGTCGTCCTACACCAATGAGGATGAATGATACACCCAAGGTAAACAAACCAGTCCAGGCGGTAAAGCTATCTAAGCGGAAGACTACACTGATTGCACCATAGATTAAGGGTAAAATGTGCAAGCTGCTGGGAAGGGTTTGTAATTGATGTTTGCGTCGCCACCATTCTCCGAAAAGTTGGGTGATTAAACCCAAGGCGATGTTAGCTATGGCTATTTTGAGGCTGGAATTGTCTCCAAAGGTGAGGATGTCGGCAATGATTAATTCTACACACCAACCAATGGCATAAAATGCCCAATTTGTGGGGGTTTGCCAACTGCGATAAATAATTGCTGCTAAGATGATGCTTGTGGAAATTATGTATAAAAAGTTGGGATCAATATAAGAATTGAGTAAGGTGGAACGGATGGTAATGGCTAATAATTCGGTGCTACATAATGCGATCGCCCATCGGTTACAGGCTACTGCATATATTGTTGCTAACTGGTTATTCCGGCGGTTCAAGGCTGTTCTGGCTAACCATAAACTGAATGTGGCGATCGCACCGACAATTAACCACCCAGCCAAGGTAAGTTGAGGAACTCCCGGTATCCCCTCCCACAGCAAACCAGCTATTAAACTCAACCCAAACCCTACTGTAATTCCCGCATTAGCTTTGTATGGCAAATAATAAGTATTGGCGAACATCAACGCCGTCCCGACAGCCAGACTAATTAATCTGGTTCCAGGCAGTGCTAAAGTTAATAACTGAGTCATGCAGACAGCGATCGCACTGGCGCAAGTGTTGATGTTGCGGCGTTCTCCAGTGGTGCGACTAGCTAAACCTGTGAGAGTTAAAGGTGTAGTTAGCCATAATATTCCCCAATCATTCAGAATACCATCGTTAACCCAAGCTATTTGGTTATTCATCCATAGGAGATAAAAACTGAGCGCAGCCAAGCCATAGCCGATGTACCATGAACTTTGTCGCCAGATACCATCACCTAGACTAAATACCCATTCTGCCATCATGACAGCGAGTAAAATTGCCGCCCAGATGTGTAAAGGTAAATTAGGTAATAGCCAATGAATTGTGGAACCCAGTGTCAACACTCCCATGATGTGAGTGAAATAGACTAAGGGAATGGGAACTGGGGAACGGCGTTGAGTGATGACGGCGAGAGTGATGGTAGAAAATATTAAATTGAGCGATCGCAGTATGGAATTATCCAGGGAAATTGTGGTTAAAAAACTCCCAAATAACAGACAAAGAATATCGCCAAATTTAGCTAATTCTGTTTTTTGCTGGTGACGTAACCTTTCAGTGATTACCACCATAAAAATTAAGTAAGGGAATAAAACTACACTCAGTAACATCGAAGGGGAATTTTCTAACTGGGTAACTTGACTAGCCAGAGATATTGCTTGCTTTTGTAATTGTGCGGGGACTAACCGCCAACCCAGCCAAACTGCTTGTAAACCAAGGGCAAAAAATGCCAACAAGTCAAGGGGTAAACTATATCTTTCTAAGCGATTACCCACATACCAAAAAGCCAATGCACTCACAAGTATGGCTTGTGCAGGTTGCGTAAATACCGCTACTAACCAACCGATGAATAGTAAAATCCCGCCCAAAGTTTGCCAAGGGGATGCAGCATCTCTGTGTTGTGCTAACCAAGTTACCAACCAGCCACAAATGCCAATAGCTAAACCTAACTGAGTCACATCTACCTGATGGACAAAAATGGCGCGGATTAATAGTAATGCCAAACCATAAACCATCACAGCCCCAAATAAGCTGATACCTAATTGCTGCGGTGGTGTATCAGGATTTTGTGAGATGGTGGGGGGCTGCTGTGGATGACGATGGTGATAAATAGTAATAATAGTTGTGCCAATCATAGCCACGTAAATGGCAATTATGGGAAACTGGGATAATTGCCAACCCCAATGTAAATAACTTAACCCGATAATATTAATGAAAGGTAATTTCCCTGTGGGTAAGTTGGTAAAAACACGGTGATTTTTGCAGAGTAAAACGGTAAGAAATGTCAGAGTCGGAGATGCGATCGCTACTGTTAACCAGTCTAGGGGATTGTGCCATAGTCGAAAACTGTCCATAGCCCAAAAGTTAACTGGGATTAACAACAGAGTCACAATCAGCAAAGTTTGAGCCGTTAACCTGAGATTATCTTGTCTCTGCGCCCAAGCACTAAAACCCCAGAAACTTAAGGTATAAGCAAATAAAATGCCATATTGTGCCGCCGCCGGGAACCTATCCCACTGACTTGCAGCTAATACGCCAGAGGAAAGGATAACCAGAAATAAACCTAAAAACAGTAGCCAACGCACACTCAACTCTGCCCCCAAGGACTGCAACATGGAGGAAACAAAGTTGGGTTGGGGTGGTTCTGGGGTAGTTGGTTCGGGGCTACTAGATGCAAAGGCCATTACAGGTACGGCTTTTACAGGGTCAGAAACTGTTACAGATATCTTTCGTTGAGGCAGAGATACAGGTTCTAATACCACTGGACAGAAAAGAAACTGTTCGCATAGTTGTTTAACCTGGGCATCCGAGATTAAACCCAGTCCTAGCCAGATATCCAATCCTGTAAGTAATTCTGGGTGGGAGGAAGGGAGCTTAAGTATAATTGTTAATGGGCGGTCAAGTGGAGATGACATAAGCCGCTAAGGTATCGGTAGATGCTTCTATGATTATTCCTCAACGGTGACTTGATGCGATCGCTATGACAGTTATTTTTAATGCCCATTCGGAGAGGGGAGTGGGGGAGGTGTGGGGAGTGTGGGAGGTGTGGGGGGTGTGGGGGGAAAATTTTTTAGTTTCCAATACCCAATACCCAGTACCCAGTAACCAATCCCCAATCCCCAGTACCCAACTGTTAAAGGTCAACTATTTCTTTTTGCTGTTGATAGATTTTTTTAAATAAGGCTTGCTGAACTTTATGATCTACAATTGGCGCAGGATAGTCAGTACCTTGCAGTTCTAATGGGGGAATTTTCCCTGTAACTAAATATTGTGTATCTACAGAACGCAATTCTGATACCCATTGACGAATATATTCACCTTCCGGGTCAAATTTTTGGGCTTGACTAGCAGGGTTAAAAATTCTTAAAGGCTTGGGGTCCATCCCACTGGAAGCGCTCCATTGCCAACCGCCATTATTAGCAGATAAATCTCCATCAATGAGTTTCTGCATAAAGTATTTTTCTCCCCATTGAGGATTGATGATTAAGTCTTTGGTTAAAAAACTGGCAACAATCATCCGACAACGGTTGTGCATCCAACCCAGTTCGTTTAATTGGCGCATGGCTGCATCAACGATGGGATAGCCAGTTTTACCCTCGCACCAAGCCTGGAAATGTTCCGGGTTATTTTGCCAAGGAAAGTTTTTGAAGGTATCCCGATAAGCACCCTCAGCCAATGCTGGAAAGTTATACATGGCGTGTTGATAAAACTCCCGCCAGGCTAATTCCTGTTGCCATGTGCGGATACTGGCTGCTGTTTCTTCGCTGCGACTCTGTTCTTGGGCTGCTAAAGTGGCTTGCCACACTCTACGAATCCCAATCACGCCAAATTTTAAAGCTGCACTCAGTCTAGATGTGCCATCAACGCCGGGAAAGTTACGCTGTTCTTGGTATTCGGTGATGGTACGGGCTGTAAATTCCTCTAATTGTTCCTCGGCTGCGGCTTCTCCTGGGGCAATAATTAATTCTCCATCCCAGATAAATCCTAAGTCTTGGGCAGTGGGTAAGGGAATAACTCCTGCTTGTTGGGCGATTTTTTGTTCTGTCTCTGTTAATCCGGTGAGGTTTTCGGGGGTTGGGACTGCTGGGGCTTTGGGTTTGCTACTCCAATTTTTCCAGAAAGGAGTATAAACTGTGTAAGGACTTTTACCACCTGTATAAATTTCTGCTGGGGAATGTAAGAGCTGATCCCAATTTTCCTTTAGAAATTGAATACCTTTTGTTTTGAGGATATCAATGATGGTGCAATCGCGTGTTTGAGCATAGGGTTCTACATCCCAACTCCAAAATACGCCTTTGGCTTTTAATGCCTCTGCTAAAGCTGGTATAGCTTCTACAGGATTGCCACGCAAAATTAATAGTTGGCTACCTATTTCTGCATATCGCTGTTGTAGAGCTTGTAAACAGCCAATCATGTAGGTTACTCTTGCTGAGGCGACTTCATCTGGTTTGAGAATCTGCGGATCAAGACAAAATACCCCCACCACTTTTGAACTTTGTTCTCTGGCGGCAGTTAGTCCTGTATGGTCAGAAATACGTAAATCTCGCCGATGCCAAAATAAAATTAACTCAGACATTTCACATCTTTTATAGTTTATTCGTACTACATTAAACTGTCTTGGTATTTTTGTGTTGAGGATTGGGGATTGGGGATTGGGGACTGGGGACACTTCGGCTACGCTCAGTGCAAGTTGGGTATTGGAAACTAAAAATCTTGCGCCCCACACTTCCCACACTTCCCACACTTCCCACACTTCCCACACTTCCCACACCTCCCACACCTCCCACACCTCCCACACTTCCCACACTTCCCACACTCCCCACACTTCCCACACTCCCCACACTTCCCACTCCCTACCTACTAATTCGTTGTAATCTTTGCATAAGCATATGGGCTTGGGATGCGATCGCCTGCCAATTTTCTTCTTTGACAAGATGTTGGGGAAATAATTGACCACTTAAACCCACGGCGATCGCCCCAGCCTGGATAAATTCCTCAGCATTTTCTAAAGTCACTCCCCCGGTGGGAATCACAGGAATATTACCCAAAGGCCCCTGTAAACTTTTAATATAATTAATACCGCCCATAGCTTGCACCGGAAACACCTTGACACAGGTTGCACCATAATTCCAAGCAGTGACAATTTCTGTGGGAGTTAAAGCACCGGGGATAATGGGGATATTTGCGGCTACTGCGGTTTGAATCATCAACCTGTCAACGTGGGGAGTAAAGAGAAATTGCGCCCCTGCGGCGATCGCATCTTCCAGTTGTGCGACATTTAACAGCGTCCCTGTACCAATGAGACAGTGTGGTAAATCTGCCCGTAATTGACTAATTAATTGCCCTGGGCGATCGCTATTCCAGGTAATTTCAATCAGATGCATTCCCCCAGCCACCACAGCCATCGCCATCTTGTGAGCTAATCCCATATCTGCGGAGCGAATAACTGCGATCGCCCGGTTTTGTTGCAACTGTGATAACCAAACTGGATCAGACATTAATTGATTTCGAGAATGAGTCCCTATTATGCCAATTTTTGACTCCTTCTTGAGAGAGATTCATCTGATTAGTATCATGCAACCTGAGCCAGATGGAAACAGACATTAAGATTTTTAAGCTAAGTCTATCAGCCTGAGAGTATTTTCTAGATTCTAGTTTCTGAAGGTATTATTTACCGTATTTTGCGCTTTATTGTGGCTGTTTGCCCCCGGAGTTGCATTATTTCACAAACCTCATTAATTAATTGGAGATAAAAATCATGGTATTAAGTCGTTGGGAACCTTTTAGAGAAATAGAAACCATCCAACGCCAGATGAATCGCCTACTTGAGCAAATAACACCTACTAGTGAAACTGGCGATATCATCGGTGATAGACTCACATTTGTACCCCCAGCAGAACTAGAAGAAACCTCCGATCATATCAAACTGCGGATGGAAATTCCCGGTATTGATCCCCAAGACTTAGATGTAAAAGTTGCCGCAGACACAGTTTCTGTCAGTGGTGAGCGTAAATCGGAAATTAAGGAACAAGAAAGAAGAGGGATGCGCCGTTCTGAATTTCGCTATGGCAGATTTCAAAGAATAATTCCCCTACCATGTCGGATTCAAAACGATCAAGTCCAAGCTGATTTTAATAATGGTCTTTTATGCCTCACCATGCCTAAAGCCGAAGAAGAAAAAACCAGAGTTGTCACTGTTCAGTTACCAGGACAACAGCAAGAACAGCAAATTTCTCCTCAAGCTTAGGGAATGGGGAATCGGGAATGTCAATAGGGAGTGGTGACCAGGCAAGCCCTGTTTACCGCTCCATTTTTTGTTGTAAAGTTGTAATTAAATAGTAAAGTTTAGCTTGCCTTTCCATAATATTTGGGTTATTCATACTTATATAATTATAAAATAATTATATAAATAATTTCGCAATTGTTAAGGTAAATAAATTACATTGTTAATGATGTTCAATCGCTTACCTGGTGGTCAAGTTAACTTTCAGTCAATCATGTCTCAACTGCGGATGCTATCTGTGGGAATTTACCCATCATCTCAATTGAACGAAATCCTCAAAATGATTGTCGAGGAAGCGAGAAATACCGTAGCAAGCGATCGCATGATTATCTATCGTATTTTACCAGATGGTGATGGCATAGTAGAAGCAGAATCTGTCCCTCCTCAATGGACACCCATTCAAGGACAATTAATTTATGACTCTTGTTTTCAAACCAAATGGCTCCAGAAATATCTAGCTGGACAGTTGAGTATTATTAATAATATTGATACTCATCCCATTGATCCCTGTTTCCAAGAATTATTCACCAAATTTAAGGTTAAAGCTAACTTAGTAGTACCTATTTTACTGAATAATCCGAAAAGTAACGATAATTCCGTTTCACCTTCTCATCTATGGGGTTTGCTAATTACTCAACAGTGCAGTAGTCCCCGCGAATGGAGTTCCTTAGAAATTGAGTTTTTGCAACTTTTAGCTAGAGAAATTGCTAAGGCTATCCAGCAACTCAAACAACATCGAACAATTGCCCAAAGCCAGAAACAACTGCATCAACAAGTCATAAACTTGCCAATTTCTCCGAACCAAAAAATAGACTTAACCCAAAATCATCAACATATTCTCACAGCCACACCAGTATTATTAAATAATATCTCAGTTGCCGATTTAATGGCATTTGACCGATTACAAACACCCATTTGGATTTATGATATTGAAAATTGGCAAATGTGGTGGGGTAACAAAGCATCTGTGCATATATGGAATGCAGCCAACCAAGAGGAATTACTTAATAGAGATTTTAGTGATGTTTCACAAGCTACCCAAATTCGCCTCAAAAGTTATCTGAATCAATTTCATCAAGGCAAAACCATCAAGGAAAACTGGACATTTTATCCCCAAGGGAAACCTGTGGCGATGTGCTGTCTACTTTCGGGAGTGCAAATTGAAAATGGGCGCATGGCCATGCTAGTAGAAGCCACACCCCAACTGCGTCATGATATCGCTCCAGAAACTCTCAGAGGTATACAAGCACTGCATCACACCACCTTGATGATTTCTCTCTACACAATGGATGGTGTCCCCTTGATGCAAAACGCGGCCGCCCTGAATTGTTATGGAGACACCCAGCAACCCCACAGTGATAGGGATAACGTTTTTGTGCGCCATTTTGTGGATCAGAATGTCGGAGAACAGGCGATCGCCGCCATGAATTTAAATGAAATTTTTAGTGTAGAAACCCAAGTTTGTACAACCCAAGGAATACGCTGGCATAGTATAGATATCCGTTGCACCCTCGACCCGATCACAGGCAAATCTCTACTCCTAGTCAATGAAAAAGATATTACCAAACAAAAAGTAGCCCTAGAAGAACAACAGCGTGCAGAAGAGGAATTGCGCTGGCAAGAAGCCTTATTACGTGCCATGACTGATACTTCTTTGCTAGCATTTTTCGTTGTCGATAATCGTACCGACGAAATTCTCTATTTTAATCACCGCTTCTGTGAAATTTGGGGCATTAAACATTTAGAAACCCAAATGCGATTAGGAGCAATTAATAACAATGATGTTATCCTTAATTGTCTGAAATTAATAGTTGATTTGCCAGCATTTACTAAAACCTGTAAATCATTACAATCCTTAGAAAATCGTGCCATTATTGAGGAGCATATTCCACTTGTAGATGGGCGAACAATTCGTCTTTTTTCTAACCAAATTCGTGGTCATCAAGACCGCTATTGGGGGCGACTGTATATTTTTGAAGATATCAGCCAACGCATCCAAGCAGAAATCGCCATTCGAGAAAGTGAAGAACGCTATCGCTCCGTGATTACAGCCATGACAGAAGGGATTATCGTACATCAAGCCGATGGTACTATCACCGCCTGTAACCACAGTGCTGAAATGATTTTAGGGTTAACAACTGAGCAAATTATCGGGCGCACTGCCATCGATCCCCGATGGCGCAGCATTCATGAAGATGGTAGCCCTTTTCCCAGTGAAACCCACCCCACCATTGTCACCTTACGCACAGGCCAGCCCCAAAATAACGTGATCATGGGAGTACATAAACCTGATGGGACTCTGATATGGATGTCCATTAATTCCCAACCATTATTTAAACCCAATCAATCAACACCCTATGCAGTATTAGCATCATTTACAGATATCACCATTCGCAAACAAGCTCAACAAGCACTGCAACAGCAAGTAGAAAGGGAACGGATGATTTATGCGATCGCCCAAAAAATCCGCGATTCTTTAGACTTAGATAAAATCTTAAACACCACCGTAGCCGAAGTCCGCGACTTTTTGCAAACAGATCAAGTCATCATCTACCGTTTTAAATCAGATTGGAGTGGTGTAATTATCACAGAGTCTGTATCCCCCGAATATAAACCAATATTAAGTATGGAAATTACAGACACTTACCTTGTTGAAACCCAAGAAGGGTCATATCAACAAGGTAGGATTAAAGTCACTCCCGATATTTACACAATGGCATTTAGTGATTGTTATTTAAAGTTATTAGAAAAATGCCAAGTCAGAGCCAAATTAGTTGTACCAATAATGCAAAGTTATAACCTTTGGGGGTTATTAATTGCTCATCATTGCAGCGCCCCACGCCAGTGGCAAACTTGGGAAAGTTCACTACTAGAACAATTAGCAATTCAGATTGGTATTGCCATTCAGCAATCGGAAATTCATCAACAATTACAAATTGCCAACCAGAAACTAGAAAACTTAGCAATGATCGATCAATTAACTCAGATTCCTAACCGCCGTAGCTTTGATCAAAAACTAGATTCTCTATGGCAAGAACATCTCACAAAACAAGATTTTATATCACTAATTTTATGCGACATTGACTATTTTAAACAATATAATGACACCTATGGTCATGCCGCCGGAGATGATTGTTTGCGTCTGGTTGCTCAAGTATTGCAACAAAGTGTTAAACGTAGTAGCGATTTAGCCGCCCGTTATGGCGGTGAAGAATTTGCCATCATCTTAGCCAAGACTGACACTCATGGCGCTGTGAAAATTGCCCAAGAAATTCATCAAGCCATTCAAAATCTCAAAATTCCCCACACTGCATCAGCTGTCCTGGAATATGTCACCCTTAGTGTAGGAATCGCTACATTCATCCCTACACCTGATATGCTTCCTTTAGATTTGATTTCCGTAGCCGATGCAGCCCTTTATCAAGCCAAAAGCCAGGGACGTAATTGTTATTTCCTTGCTTAAATTTCCCCCTATTCTTTTCCAAAACCGCCACCACCAGGGGTTTCAATCACAAACACATCCCCAGGTTCCATCTCCACAGTGGCCGTACTATTTAAATCCTCCACCGTACCATCATGACGTTGTATCCAATTCCGTCCGACTTTTCCCGGTTTCCCACCATCTAACCCCAAAGGAGGAACCAAACGATGGCTAGAGAGAATATTGGCTGTCATCGGTTCTAAAAATTGGATACGGCGAACTACCCCATTACCACCGCAATATTTACCCTCACCACCGCTATCAGCACGCAAACTAAAACTTTCTACTAATACAGGATAACGGGTTTCTAAAACCTCTGGGTCAGTCAAGCGAGAATTAGTCATGTGGGTATGCACTCCATCAGTACCATGAAAATTAACACCTGCACCAGAGCCACCGCAGATAGTTTCATAATATTGATAACGCTGATTGCCAAAGGTAAAATTATTCATGGTTCCCTGAGAACCAGCCATCACACCCAACGCAGCATATAAAGCATCGACAATGGTTTGGGAAGTTTCCACATTACCAGCTACAACTGCGGCCGGGTAGATTGGGTTAAGCATACAGCCCACCGGTACAATAATTTCTAAAGGGTTAAGACAGCCAGCATTCAGAGGAATATTATCATCCACTAAAGTCCGAAACACATATAAAACTGCTGCTTGAGTGACTGCTTTGGGAGCATTAAAGTTACTATTTAGCTGTGAAGATGTGCCAGTAAAATCAATAATGGCGCTGCGATTTTCTTTGTTAATGATAACATTAACTTGAATAGTTGCACCGTTATCCATTGCATAACTAAACGCCCCATCTTTAAGAAGATTGATAGCACGTCTGACTGACTCTTCGGCATTATCTTGGACAAATTGCATATAAGCTTGCACTGTCTCAATACCGTATTGAGCTACCATTTTTGTTAATTCTTGGACTCCTCTGGTATTAGCGGCAATTTGAGCTTTAAAATCGGCCAGATTTTGGTCAGGGTTTCGCGCCGGATAGCGATGATTTAACAGTAATTCTCTTACTTCATTTTCTTGAAAGTTTCCCTGATTTACTAACAGGAAATTATCAAATAGAATGCCTTCTTCTTCTACTGTGGTACTGTGGGGAGGCATGGAACCAGGGGTAATACCACCGATATCGGCTTGGTGTCCACGAGAAGCGACGTAGAAGAGGGGAGTGGGGAGTGGGGAGTGGGGAGTAGGGGATGAATTATTTTCTAGGAACACCGGGGTAATGGCGGTGACATCTGGAAGGTGAGTTCCGCCGTTATAGGGATTATTGGATAGATATACGTTTCCGGGTTTAATTGTGTCGCCTTTATCGTTAATTAAGCTGCGGACACTTTCACTCATTGAGCCTAAATGTACGGGAATATGGGGGGCGTTGGCTACTAATAAGCCGGAGGTGTCAAAGATGGCGCAGGAAAAATCGAGGCGTTCTTTGATGTTTACTGATGTGGCTGTGTTTTGCAGCACTATTCCCATTTGTTCGGCGATGAATTGATAGAGGTTTTTGAAGATTTCTAGGCGGACGGGATCGGGTTGGTTTGTAGTGTACATGGTTGTTTTTTTTAACGCAAAGGTACGCGGAAAGTGGGGATTTTCTATTCTTAAAATGTTAGTGATTCATCCTGTAGGTCACTAATGAACATATATCCGGGTGAGTGGGTGATTGCTAGTTCGGGTTTGGCTCTGAGAATTGCAGTTTGTGTGGTGACTCCACAAGCCCAAAAAACGGGGATTTCATTATCTTTAATTGTGACAGCATCTCCGTAATCAGGTTTGCCTAAGTCTTTAATTCCTATGGTTTCGGGATTGCCAATATGAATAGGAGAACCATGTGCTTTATAATATCGGCTAGTTACTTCTACAGCTCGCACAATTTGATTAGCTGGAAGGGGACGCATGGAAACTACTAAAGGGCTAGAAAATTTCTGGGTGGGAATACATTCAATGTTGGTTTGATACATGGGGACGTTTTTTTTCTCTTCTATATGTCGAACTGATAAACCAGCATTTAGCATGGCGTTTTCAAATGAAAATGAACAACCAATGAGAAACCCCACTAAATCATTTCTCCAATATGAACGGATATCTGTTGTTTCTGTAATTAGTTCCCCATGATGAAAAATTTTGTAGCGGGGTAAGTCGGTTCTAATATCAGCACCAGGAGCGATGAGTTTAGTTTCAAAGTCTCCCACTTCTGTGACATCAAGTATGGGACAAGGTTTGGGATTCCTTTGACAAAAAAGTAAAAATTCAAAGGCTAAAGAGTATGGTAAGACTACTAAGTTTGCTTGCACAAATCCCAATGCTAATCCAGGTGTGGGTGTATCTAATTTACCTTGGCGACAAAGCTGGCGGAATGATGCAGAATTAGACATTTATTATTTCCTCACAGTATTTATTTTTTGGTATCGTTGCAGTTGTTTATAGCAATTCCCATTCAAATGAGGGAAAAGCAGTGATAATTAAATGCAGATGGACGCAGATAATTGTGTACTTTCTTCGACTAGGAAATGCTATGTCTACGTTGTAAAATTAAATGATTGCGTTCTGTTAATCTAGCTTGCCAATCGGGTTCTACAACAATTGTGCTAATTTTTTCGACGATGATGGCAGAACCTGGAATTATATCTTCTGGTTGTAAGTCTTCTCTCTGATAAACTGGTGCATGATGCCATTGATTGGCGCTGAACATTTTTACGGTTTCTACAGGTTGGGGTGGTTGATTTAAGGGGCGGGTACGTTTAATTAAGGGTTCTTCTGGTGTATCCATTTCCTGAATTATTTCTACTGAGGCTGATTCGATAATTAAGGTTTTTTCTGGTTGAATGAAGCCGTAGCGTGTTTGATGTTCTGTTTCAAATTCTTGGCGCATGATTGCTATTTCTGAGGCAAAGTTTATATTTAAGGTGGAGTTAGTACCTGCATATTTTAAGTTAAGTTTTTGCACTATTGACTCTGCACCATTTACACCTTCTGAGGTGAGTTCGTTTCGAGATTGGGTTTCTAATGTGTTCATTAGTTGCTGTAATTGGGGAATTAATTCTGGAGTTAAGGGTTGTTCAACTCCGGCTTCTCTCATTGACCTAATATCAGCTAATCCCATTCCGTAGGCGGATAAAACCCCGGCGTAAGGATGCAAAAATATGGTTTTCATGCCTAATGTATCGGCTATTAAACAAGCTACTTGCGCCCCCGCACCACCAAAGCAACAAAGGGTATATTGACTCACGTCATAACCTCTTTGCAAACTAATTTTTTTAATGGCGTTGGCCATGTTTTCTACTGCTATGGCGAGAAATCCGGCTGCTACTTGTTCGGGTGTACGTTGATTTTTTGTAACTTGGGCAATTTCTTGGGCTAATTCGCTAAATTTGTGCAGAACAATTTGTTTATCTAAGGGCAAATTTCCCTCAATTCCAAAGACTGCGGGGAAGTATTGGGGGTGAATTTTACCTAACATGACATTGGCATCTGTTACTGTTAATTTACCACCACGACGGTAACAAGCTGGCCCAGGATTTGACCCTGCTGATTCTGGTCCGACTCGGTAACTGGAACCATCAAAAAAGAGTATGGAACCACCACCTGCTGCTATGGTATTTATTGCTAATACGGGAACTCGCATTCTCGCGCCGGCAATTTCGGAGTCTAGTTGACGTTCATATTCTCCTTTAAAGTGGGCAACATCTGTACTGGTTCCCCCCATGTCAAAGGTAATTACTAATTCAAATCCGGCTCTTTTACTAGTTTGCACTGCACCGACTATTCCCCCCGCAGGACCACTTAATATACTATCTTTTCCTTGAAATTGTGAGGCTGCTACTAATCCGCCGTCGGATTTCATAAACATTAATTTGACTTGGGGTAATTGGTTGGCTACTTGGTTGACGTAACGCCGCAAAATTGGGGTTAAATAGGCATCGACTACGGTTGTATCGCCTCGACTAACTATTTTCATTAAGGGGCTAACTTGATGGGATACGGATATCTGGGTAAAGCCGATTTCTGCGGCTATTTGGGCTACTTGTTTTTCGTGTTGGGGGTAGCGATCGCTATGCATGAAAACTATGGCACAACTGCGAATACCTGTGTGGTAAACTGTGGCTAAATCCTGTTTTACTTGAGCAATATTTACAGGTTCTAATTCTTCCCCTTGGGCGTTATAACGTTCATCTACTTCTATGACTTGCTCATATAACATTGTGGGTAATATAATATGACGAGCAAAGATATCAGGACGATTTTGATAGCCAATTCTTAAGGCATCTTTAAACCCTTTGGTAATAAGAAGTGCTACGCGATCGCCCGTTCTTTCTAAAAGGGCGTTTGTAGCAACTGTTGTCCCCAT
Organism: Nodularia chucula CCY0103; assembly: GCF_963923915.1. Taxonomy (NCBI): domain Bacteria; kingdom Bacillati; phylum Cyanobacteriota; class Cyanophyceae; order Nostocales; family Nodulariaceae; genus Nodularia; species Nodularia chucula. The sequence goes on from NZ_CAWUOL010000025.1 coordinate 49,662, forward strand.
TTTCACTACTTCTATGGCTGTAGTAGGGATGGTTTCCTGACTGGATAAACTTATAATATCCCTAATACCTTGGATGGCTGCATCTTGATATTGTTCGGGATTTTCAGATAGCAGTTTATAAACTATTACCCATTGTTGGTTGGGTATGGGAACTATTAAGAATCTTTGGGGATGTTGGGCTAGTTGAGTAATAATTTGCTCATCATCGGTGACAGCAACTATATCTGTGAATGTACCGCCTCTGTCTGCAAAAAATTTCAGCATCATTTATTTCCTGAATGTTGTAAACTTACCATAGCAAGGGTATTAAGAATGTTTCTACTTCATCTGTAGAATCTTTTAACTACATCTGTGAACTATTAAATTCCATTGCCATTTTTGCTGTTGTGCATTCCATTGGACACCGACTATTTCTGTGGGTGGCTGGATGCGATCGCCATTGGCATGAAATGCTATAATTCCTGTAACTCCCTGGACTTGTTGACGCTGTTCTTTGAAATATTGATTGCTATGTACTAATAAAGAGTGACTATCTTCTATAGGATATCTTTCTAAAATTCTCATAATTATTAATACAGAATCAAAAGCCGTCGCACTGCGCCAAGTTAAATTTTCCTCGCCCCATAATTGAGTCCCTATTTGACAAAACTGCTGGGAAATATTATTGTCACTATGACAACCATTTTCGTGGCTTTGCCAATGCCAAGGAATACAAGCAATAATTTGGCATTTATCAGGATTAATTAAATTATATTGCTGTCGTTCGTGTAGCCAATATAAAATATTTTCTTGGTAAAAAGTAGCTGAACCTGCTATTAGACATTGATTGAGATTTAAGCGACTAATTAACCCAGCATTATCTAAAGAATTAGGCTCTAAACCACCATCAGGAATCACAATAATGATATCTACATCATTGGCTGCGAGATTTTCTAAATAACTTTGAATTTGATAATAGTTTTCACTAATATAGCCACATTCTGCCAAAAATAGAAACTGTTCTGGATATTTGCTTAACTCTGATTGGAAACTCTTTTTATAAGAACGGCTATAACTACTATTTTGATTATATATAATTGCGACTTTTTTTACACCTTTTACCGCAAATGTGGCTTGCAAATAACTAGCTAAACCTAAAGCATTGATATTGTCTTGAGTAGTCAGTCGAAAAAAAGATAAACTTTCACCAGGAGATATGTGAGAAAGTTGATTAGATGTACTACTAGAATTGACTAAAACCAACCCCTGCTGAGAATAAAATTGTAGTGCTTTTTCCGTCATTTCGCTGGAGTAATGACCAACCACAGCGATTAAATTTAATTTAGAGGCTAAAGTGGCTAAAGTCTCTGCTGTTTGGTTGTATGGATTATATAAATTATTCGGGTCATTGACAATGAGAATTTTTAAGGCTATGGGACTATTTGTCTGATTGAGATTAAAAAATATCTCTGGTTTAATATCATCTAAATTTATTTCTTGATCTAAAGAAAGTTTATCAAAAATTGGTAAATTGACTTGTAATTGAATTTGGGCAATTCCTCGCAAAATTTCCGCAGCGATATGACCTTGATTGTGATGAAATGGTACAACCACAGCTACAGTATAAATTTTAATATTTCTAGATTTTAAAAGAGCTTGTTTATATTCAAGTAAACTGTTATTAATGTAAATTAAAATTTCAGGATTACCAATTTGATAGATTTCTCTTTCTTGCTTCCAAGACCAAATAAAACACTTTGCAGCTTGATAATATAGTCCTTGTTGATAAAATTTTGTGCCGGAGATTTGTAATTTGACAATTTCTTGGTGAGGTGGATATAAAAATACTTGTCTGCCAAAACTTCCTTGGAAGTTATCATTATTTAATTGGGGTGCTGGATTTAATTTATAGATATTATTTGGATCAAGTAAACAATTTAGAATTAATACCCAGTTTCCGGCAATGTTTTCTTGCTCAAGTTGCAATGCGGCTGCAATTTTGGGATAAATATATTTACTTAGTCTGTCTCTAATATTTTGCTCAGATAAATTCAATTTACTGGCGATTTCTTGCCGAGAATCACCTAAGAGAGATTGACAAATAATAATTTTATCAATGTGACTAAGTTGCTTTTTATAGTCACTTGATTCTAATTTTTCCCAAAATAGATCAATATCAATATTTAGGTGTTCTATAACTTGCTGAATATTGGGCAACATATCATTAAATTATCTATTTATGAACATCATACTCTGCATATCAAATCAGGTCATCTATATCTATAGAAAATTTTGCCTACGGATGTAGTTTGTAGTGTGAGGTTAGAAATAAATAAGATTTAACCGCAGATGGTAGAGGATGGACGCAGATAAATGCTGATAGGGTAACAGAAATGTTGAATCTCGTTACAAAACTTTACATATTCAGGTATAGTAGTTTT